>CAZOAD010000091.1:6365-7688 GCA_964577705.1 uncultured Mesohalobacter sp. | reverse complement strand
TGTGACCCTCAACAGTTTTCAAGACTGCCGCATTCGACCACTCTGCCATTTCTCCAGTCGTTTTGTAAAAATGTCTACCCTATAACTATCTGGGTTACTATTTTTCCAAATGCGAGTGCAAATATACTAAGCTTTTTGGTTTCTCAAAATTATTCGTCTCGGTTTTTGTATTTATTTTTTTGGTAGTTATTGGTATTCACTTTGCTTTAAACTTTAACCATCACCTTCAATAGTTCAGCCCTCCAGGGTGGAGATTTAAACTAACTTACTACTTGAAGAAATGTATCGTATCGCCCGAAACCGCTGTTCTTCACAAATTCAGTAGAGATTTTTCAGCTGGATGTTATAAAAGTCAGCAGTTTTCCTCCTATTTTAGCAGCAAACAACAAACACATGAAAAAAATACTATTACCTCTGGTTTTGACCCTGGCTATCCTAGGTTGCAAAACTCAAAAGAAAGACATTACAGAAGTGGACCCTATGCGGTTTGCCAAATCCATTACCTCCTCAGAGCTTAGTGATTACCTCTATACCTTCAGTTCTGATGAATTTGAAGGTAGAGATACAGGTATGGAAGGCCAGAAAAAAGCGGCTCAATACCTGAAAGATTACTACAGCAGTTTAAATATACAAGGGGGATCGATGGAGGAGGAGCCTTATTTTCAAACTATAGATTCGTCCTACTTCAAGGGGAGGTTTCCTTCCAGTGAGAATGTGATATCAATCATTAAAGGAAGTGAATTGCCGGAAGAATATTTAGTTATTACGTCTCACTACGATCACGTCGGTATAGGTGAGAATGGTGAAATCTACAACGGTGCCGATGATGATGGCTCCGGGACAGTAGCGATTATGGAAATTGCCGAAGCCTTTCAAAAAGCGGTTTCTGAGGGCTACAGACCAAAGCGTTCAATTATCTTTCTACACGTAACTGCCGAAGAAAAGGGACTCTTGGGGTCTAAGTATTACTCCGAAAATCCTATTTACCCTCTGGAAAATACAGTGGCCAACTTAAACATAGACATGATAGGCCGTATCGATGATGCGCACAAAGACAAGCCTAACTATGTTTATTTGATTGGTAGTGATAAACTGAGCACTGACTTACACGAGATTTCTGAAGCGGCTAATTCTAGCTACGTCAACTTAGATTTGGATTATACCTATAATGATGAAAATGATCCTAACCGTTTCTACTACAGGAGTGATCACTATAACTTCGCTAAGTTTGATATTCCGATTATTTTTTACTTCAATGGGGTCCACGAAGATTACCACAAACCAACAGATACTCCAGAAAAAATCGAATATGATCTTTTGGAA
>CAZOAD010000091.1:0-6355 GCA_964577705.1 uncultured Mesohalobacter sp. | reverse complement strand
CAATCGTGAGGAAAGACCATTTGTAGATAAGCCTACAAAATAGAATTCAAGACGTTATATAACTGAAAACGGCAACTTGTAAAAGTTGCCGTTTTTTATGCTTTTTAAATTTCTGCAGAGCCTTTTCCTTGTCTTATGAGTTCGGGTTCAGCTTGTGTGAGATCTATGACGGTAGAGGCTGTATTATCGCCGTAGCCAGCATCAATCACGATATCTACCAGCTTATCCCATTTCTCCAGAATAAGCTCTGGATCGGTGGTGTATTCTACCACATCGTCATCATCCTTGATGGAAGTCGATATGATAGGATTACCGAGGTGCTCTACCAGCATTTGTGCTATTTTATTATTGGGTACTCTTATACCAACCGTCTTCTTCTTTTTGAAGACAGACGGTAAGTTATTATTCCCAGGAAGGATAAAGGTGTAAGGTCCTGGGAGGTTCCGTTTTAAAATTTTGAAGGTAGCTGAGTCCAGTTGAGCAACATACTCGGATAGATTGCTGAGGTCCTTGCACACAAACGAAAAATTGGCTTTTTCAAGCTTGATGCCTTTGATGCGGGCAATCTTTTCTAAAGCCTTAGTATTGTTAATGTCACAGCCAAGACCATAAACCGTATCTGTAGGATAAATAACCAAACCTCCATCTTTCAATACTTTTGCAATGCGTTTGATTTCTTTTTCTGAAGGATTTTCTTCGTAAAGTCTAATGAGTTCTGCCATAAGTTCCAATTTTTGTAAATTCTAATTTACGAAATTATTGATCTGTTTGAGATCTTTTTTTAACGGTATTAACCTTATCGGTGATATAAGAAACAACGGCACCAAAAATGGCAATGCCATTCAAAATTAAAACACTCGCTACCAACCGTCCTTGATTGGTAACTGGGTAGTGATCCCCATAACCAACTGTTGTAATGGTAATATAGCTCCACCATAGGGCATCTTCTGCTGTTTTAATGTTGCCAACGTCTTTCTCAATGTATAAAACCAAAGATGAACTTAAAATTAATATAGTAGTCGAAGTGAATACGATAAGACCGTATAGACTCGCTTTTTTATTGGTGATGATAAAGTTATAGAGGATATTGAAAGACTTGACAATTCTCAAAATCCTGAATATTCTCAAGACACGAATGTATCTAAATTGATCTACAACGGGTACGGAGGATAGCAAATCTAACCAGCCGTAGGTATAAAAGTATTGCCACCTTTTCTTTCTCTTGTACAATTGTAGAAAGAAATCGTATAAAAATACCATACAAAGACCAAAATCATAGTAATGAATCAGTCGGTTCAATTCTGAATCCTGATCGATAAAAAAGGTCAAACTCAATAGTGCAATACTAAATATAGAAAGCAAGGCAATAATTAGTTTTGAGACCGTAAGCATCTAAGAAAGAATTTTAAGTTTAGCAAATTTTAAAATAAGATTTTTGACGCCTCCATTTTCAAATTTAATAGACGCTTTTTTATCCATTCCAACGCCTTCCACATTCAGTACTTCTCCTTTACCAAATCTGGTATGTTCTACAAATTGTCCTGCATCCAGTTGGATGGGCTTCGCTTTTTGAGTAGGAAGATCTTCCCCCTCTGGCTTTATTTTCCTAAGTCGCCTCAATTGTTGTTCTGTAGGCTTATGACTTGGTGGAGGCGTTCCATTGGAGGGTTTGGTTTGTCTCAGTTTACTTTTATCCACGTCGTCAAAAATATCTTTGTCGATCAGCGATTTGTATCTATAATCATCTTTAGGAATCATATAGTCAAGGTATTGATCGTCTATTTCTTCAATGAAACGACTGGGTTCCGCATCGATTAATTTTCCCCAGCGGTATCTGGAGAGGACATAAGTGAGGTAGGCTTCTTTTTCTGCCCGGGTAAGGGCCACATAAAAAAGTCGGCGCTCTTCTTCAAGCTCAGACCGGGTATTCATGCTCATGGCGGAAGGGAAGAGGTCTTCTTCAAGTCCTACAATGTAGACGTAAGGAAATTCAAGGCCTTTGGCCAGGTGAATGGTCATAAGAGCCACCCGGTCTTCATCGGCGGTTTCTTTGTCCAGATCTGTCGCGAGAGCTACATCTTCCATAAATTCTGACAGGGAGCCCTTGGCATCCACAAGTTCTTTTTGTCCTTCTACAAAATCGCTAATCCCATTGAGAAGTTCTTCAATATTTTCAATTCTGGCAATACCTTCTGGTGTGCCATCTTTCTTAAATTCCTGTAATAATCCTGTTTTTTTGGAAACAATTTCTGTGATTTCCAGGGCGTTCAAATTTTCATTCTGAATCTGAAAACTCTTGATCATATTCGTGAAATTGATAAGCTTGGTCTGAGTTCCTCTGTTGATTTTGAGGTCAAGCTTTTCAATATTCTCAATGATTTCAAAAATCGTCCGTTTGTAATGGTTGGCAGCCAGGGTCAACTTGTCGATGGTGGTCTGACCTATTCCACGGGAGGGATAATTGATGACCCGCTTTAGAGACTCTTCATCTTTTGGGTTGATGATGAGACGTAAGTAGGCAAGTACGTCTTTGATTTCTTTTCTTTGGTAAAAGGAGAGTCCACCGTAAATCCTGTAGGGTATGTCTTTCCGGCGCAAGGCATCTTCAATAGCTCTACTTTGTGCATTGGTCCTGTACAACACTGCAAAATCTCCGTTTTTAGCACCTTCCTGCATGCGTTTTTCGGTCACAGAACTGGCGACAAACCGACCTTCTTCTGCGTCATTTACCAATCGGTTGACGTGAATTTTAGAACCATCTGTATTCTGGGTCCAAACGACTTTATCCAGCTTGGTTTTATTTTTTTCAATGATAGAGTTCGCCGCTTCTACAATATTTTTGGTAGAACGGTAATTTTGCTCGAGTCTGTAAGACTTTACATCTTCATAATCCTTTTGGAAATTCAAAATATTATTAATGTTTGCACCACGAAAGGCGTAGATACTCTGGGCATCATCACCAACAACACAAATATTTTGAAAACGATCACTCAGTGCACGAACAATAAGATATTGGGAGTGATTGGTATCCTGATACTCATCTACAAGAATGTATTTGAACTTTTGCTGATATTTAGCGAGTACATCAGGAAAGCGAGTCAGAAGTTCGTTGGTTCTCAATAATAAATCGTCAAAATCCATAGCGCCAGATTTGAAACAACGGTCCACGTACTCCTGATAGATATCTCCCAATCGAGGACGTTTGGCCATGGCATCTGCTTCTTTCAATTCGGGGTTTTGATGATATGCCTTTACCGTAATTAAGCTGTTTTTGAAAGAAGAAATTCTGGATTGAATTTGCTTGTATTTGTAAATGTCTTTGTCCAGGTTTTTCTCCTTAATGATGGTTCTGATCAGCTGTTGTGAATCATTACTGTCATAGATGGTAAAATTGGAAGGGAAGCCAAGTTTGTCACCTTCAAACCTTAGTATTTTAGCAAATACGGAGTGAAAAGTTCCCATCCACAGGTTTTTGGCTTCAGGACCAACAATTTCAGAAATCCTGTGCTTCATTTCCCTTGCCGCCTTGTTGGTAAAGGTAAGTGCCAGGATATTAAAGGAGTCTACACCTTCACTCATCAGGTAGGCAATCCTATAGGTAAGTACTCTCGTTTTTCCAGATCCAGCGCCGGCAATCACAATCATAGGGCCGTCTTTCTGTAAAACGGCTTCACGCTGAGCTTCATTCAGTTGTTCTATATACTTCTGCAAGAGTTGATAATTTTAAATTAGTATAGTCATTTCAAAATTAGTGAATTTGATAGCATTCTTTGTCTTATCCCTGGTAAATTTAATTCTATGAAACTTTTAGTAGACTATAATAATTATATTTGAATCAAAATTATTAAATGCAGTCTTTTACCGAACTTTTGAATTATTTAGCCTATTTGCTACCAGCCGTCATTGCAGGCTTTATCGGATTTTATTTTTTCAAAACGTATATAGAACACCAAAAGGAAATGCAATACTTAGCCTTGAGAAAAGAAAACAGGAGCGAGGTTCTACCGCTCAGACTTCAGGCCTTCGAGCGCTTAGTTCTTTTTCTGGAGAGAATTTCTCCTGGTCAGCTTTTATCGAGAGTAAAACCAGTTGGGGATGATAAATACGACTATGAAAATCTTTTGATCGCCTCCATAGAGCAAGAATTTGAACACAACTTAGTCCAACAGGTTTATGTCAGTCAAAAGTGTTGGGATGCAATTAAGGCTTCCAAAAATTCAACCATTTCACTTATTCGACGCACGAGCATGAGCGACAAAATCACCAGCGCTCAAAAATTGAGAGAAGAGATTTTAACAGATTTACTCGAAAAGCCTTCACCAAGCGATACGGGTATTGCTTTTGTAAAAAGCGAAATCAAAAAACTATTTTAATATCTGTTGTTGAGGAAGGTTTTTTCTTTTCTGGAAAAACCATCTATCAATTTAAGTATAGCCGGTCTATGGCGATCGGAGGTCATGAGAGTATCCAATAATTCTCTACAGAACTTTTGAAATTGCCACACCGGATGAAAAACACCTTGCAGTAAGTCCTTATAATTAGCTTCCGTAAAGGTATCGATTTGATACAGATACCCAAAAGCATGACGCCTCACTTGGTAGGGATATCCTGAGTTGGTGTACTGACTCAGTTCTTTAAAGACCTTTGATTTTTCTTCAGGTTGGTAATCTGAAGTAGCCAGGTTCAACGTCAACCAAAGTAACTTCACATTTTTATCCTGAAACCCAACCACCTCTTTTGTAAGATCTAGATAGCGGTGTTTGTCTTCAGGAAAAGACATCCACAGATGCAATAACGCATTTTCAATGGTGGTATAGGAGTCATCTTCCAGAAGACTTTCATAGTCAGTTTTAAGTGATCTTGGTACTGAAATTAGCGATGTAGCTACGGCTTGCCGCACGTACAAATTATTGGTTTTAAGCGCCTTTTTGTAAAGGGGAATAGAGAGTTCCAGGTCTTCACCATTCAGTTGATAAACCGCTTCCTGACCTATGTAATCATTGACAGGAAAATCCAAAGACTTGTCCAGTAATTCTTCTTTCAGTGTAAGCCGGGTCTCCCTGAAAGCGGCTAGTTTCATATATTCCTGAATGAATTCGTTCTTTTTTAGAAACCTGAGGGTTTCTCTCGACTGAAAGGCTTTTTGATTCAGCCATCTTTCTCTATAATCAACCAGAGGTTGACCGTATTCAGATTCTACTTCACTCATAAAATCTTCGGTAGTCACATTTTGATAGGCGTACTTAGTGAGATACTTTTCAACCGCTTTTCCAAACACTTCATCACCCACTATATCTCTAAGAATAATCAGCGCCCAGGCCCCTTTCTCATAGTAGGTGAGCGAAGAACCGCCAGTATCTACCAAAACCTGTCCTTTCCCTGTGTCACTTAAGGTCTTCAGTTCCTCTGCAGTCTTATAGATTTTGAAAAAATAATAATCCTCCCCAAAAATCTCCCGCTCGACTTCCAGTGCGTAAAAGGTCGCAAAACCCTCGTGAAGCCAATGGTGTTGAGAGGAAGTCTCGGTCACCAAATTCCCAAACCACTGGTGAGCCAGCTCATGGGCCTGTACATTCACGAAACTACGGTCGTTTATCCCGATGTCATCCACCACAAACTCCTCAGAAAAGGTGTTGAGGCTTGTATTCTCCATTCCGGCATATAGAAAATCCCTTACAGGCACCTGTTTAAAATTCTGCCATGGATAGTTTATATTGATTTTGTTTTCGAGAAAATTAAAAATCTCTTCATGGTGCTTATAGGTAGAACTCGCTTTATCAGTATGTCTGGTTTCTAGATATAATTGAAGTGGAGTACCCTTGACACTTTTGGTAGTCGTTTCTCTGAAGTCTCCCATTGCGAACGCCACGAGATAGCTGCTCATCGGTTGTTCCATTTCATAGGTCCAGGACCTGTGATCGAGTCGGGAACGTTTACGAGTGAGTTTGCCGTTGGCTACCACTTCATAATTCTTAGGAGCTAGATAGGTGACATTAAAAATCATTTTGTCATTCATATCATCCAAACTGGGCAACCAGTGTGAAGTATATTTTCCCTGGCCTTGCGTCCAGACTTGAGAAGGATAGGCCTTTATATCTGAATTGAAGCCTACAAAATATACCGTTTGTTTGGGTTTGCTTTCGTAGGTGAATTCAGCAGTATAGATTTCGTCTTTTTTGAAATTGCTGGTGATCCAGATTTTGTCCTTGTCTTCAACTATTTTATAAGGACTATTTTCAACAGGTTTTATAATCATATTGACGGCATCCAGAAATACAGAATCCATATTTTGAATGGCTTTGAACTTAATTTGAACCTTCCCCTTCACTTTAAAATCCAAAGTGTCGATCTCTAC
>CAZOAD010000090.1:0-8093 GCA_964577705.1 uncultured Mesohalobacter sp. | reverse complement strand
TTGGTGATAAAAAAAGAGAGGAGGGAAGGTGATTGGAAACAAATATTTTTACCTAAACCTTCACTCAATGTTTTAGCCATGTCTCCAAAGGTCAAAAGCTCGTTGTTGGTTATATCGTAAGCCTGGCCGATGTGTTGTTCTGCTGCTGCGAGAATATGAGCGGCGACAGCTCCTAGGTCTTTGACGTCTATCAAGGTAAATTTAGCTTTCCCTGCCGGTAAATAAATGCGCTGATGCTCAACTAAATCTGATCGCAACGTGGTCGTAAAATTTTGCATAAAATAGGCAGGGCGAAGAAACGTATAAGGAATACCGCTCTCCCGAATGAGCTGCTCTATTTTATGATGCGGAATCCATTTGCTGTTTTGCACACCTTGTACCGATACAAAGACAATATGTTGGATCTGTTCTTTCTTGGCAGTTTCTAAAAGAGGCTTAAAATAAGTTTTAACCTCGGAGATTTGAGGTGGACGGAGTAAAAATAAGTAATCTATCCCTTCAAGAGCAGACCTAAACGTCTTGCTATCGGTAAAGTCAAATTTGACAGGCTTTGCTTTGAAATTTTTGAAGGAGCTTAAGGCTATGTTTTTATCCCTCACTCCAGCAAAAATCTCCAGCTCATGTTCTATTTCAATTAGAGCTTTAAGCACAGAATTTCCAACAGTTCCTGTAGCTCCAGTAATCAACACTTTTTTCACGGACTTCAGGGGTCAACTCGTTTTAATTTCCTCCTCGTAAGCCATCGCAAAAGAATGCATTTCAGCAATAATTGGCATCGTTCTATGCCCGATCACTGTTAACTCGTAGTGAACTTTAGGTGGAACTTCTCCATAATTATGACGAGTCACCAAACCAGAATGGCATAAGGTTTTTAATTCCTGAATCAACATTTTTTCACTGATGTCGGGTATCAAGCGTTTCAATTCTGAAGGTCTAAGCGCTTTTGGAGCGAGTTGATAGAGTATCAGAAGCTTCCATTTTCCACTTAATAATTCTGAAGTGGTGCGAATAGGACACCTGGCGGTGACTTTAAGTTCTTGTTTTTTCATACTTACAAAAAGGTTAGTACAGTGTTTATGATAAGGTACTTTAAAAGTAAATATATTTGATTAATTGTTCAAAATGAACGTTCACAAATAACTTAAAAATGAAGACCCTTGTCTATGTTTACGATGCCTTATGTGGCTGGTGTTATGGATTTTCTCCTGTGATCATGAAACTCCAGGACGAATACAACAACGCTCTAACCGTTGAGGTGATTTCTGGTGGGATGGTTACTGGGTCCAGAATAGGCCCCATTGGCGAAGTGGCTTCCTACATCAAGTCGGCTTATAAAACAGTAGAAACCCATTGCAATGTAAAGTTTGGAGATGGGTTTTTGAATCATACCCTAGCCGAAGGTACTGCTATATTTACTTCGATACCTCCAGCCATTGCCTTATCTATTGTAAAGCATGAATGTCCAGAACATAGCTTATCTTTTTCAGCGGCTCTTCAAAAGGCGATTTACGATACTGGTATTTCACCCGAGGATCTAGAAGCTTACGGAAGTGTAGCCTCAAACTATGGGTTTGACGTCAGGTATTTTATGAAAAAAATGCAAGATCCGTTTTACCTTACGCAAGCAAAACAAGACTTTAAAACATCAACAGACTTAGGCGTCATCGGATTTCCAAGCGTTTTTATAAAACAAGATAGTAGGTATACTAAAGTAAGTAGTGGATACCTTCCTTATCCACAACTGGAACATAACATCATATCAATTACAAACGACTAATATGAATAAAACGATAGCTTTATTTGGGGGTACCGGTCAAACAGGGCAGCTGTTTCTTAAAAATGCTCTTGAGGCAGGGTACGATGTGAAGGCCTTGGTAAGACATCCAGACCAGTTAACTGTTTCCAAAGCTCATCTCTCGATCATCAAAGGAGATGTTCTTAAGGCAAAGGATGTGGAAGCTACCATTTCCGGAACAGATTGTGTCGTGAGTTTATTTGGACATGTCAAAGGCTCACCAGAATGGCTTCAAACCGATGGCACTCGTCATATTATAGAGGCGATGAAAGCACATCATGTCCAAAGAATTATTTCTCTATCGGGGGGCGGGCTTCCCTATCCAGAGAAAGACCAGCCCAAATTTGCCGATAGGCTGATTAGAACCATCATGAAACTAGCTGTTCCAAAAATCCTGAATGATGCTATCAAACACCATCAGGTTTTAGAAACAAGTGGTCTCAATTGGACTATCGTAAGAGCTCCTAGACTCACCAATAAACCAAAACAAGGAAGCTATAGGGTTGGCTGGGTTGGCGTCAACGCCAGCACCCAAATCTCTCGGGCAGATTTAGCTGACTTTATTTTAAGTCAGGTAGAAGATGAAACTTTTGCCTCCCAGATGCCTTTTGTGAGTGCTTAAGACGGGTTAGAGTAGGTTATCTTGATTTTTTAACGTGAACTGCTGATGCTTTGGTGATTCACAATCATCAATCGAAAAAAAGTGTTAGTTGATCAAACAGTTATTTGCACCTATAAAACAACCTACATCAGTAAAGTCAATCTTACTGATGTAGGTTGTGTACAAAGAGCTGACTTAAATATCTAGTTAAATTTACTCTGTAAAATACTTGAGCACTTTGTCTTTAGTGATAGCCCAAACCACTCCTTCTCCATAAGAAATGTTACTTATATCACTATCAGCAGTATAATCTACAGACCAGGAAATTCCTCCATCTGTAGTTTTATAAATAGTATGGCCACTACAGTACCACCCTGTCGTTTCATCCATAAAAGCAAAGGAAGTGATGGCTTCGTCTCCCGCATCAAAAATAAGGTCCCAGTTGTAACCACCGTCCGTCGATTTATAGATACGGTTTATTAATTCAACTCTACTACCCATTCTGTGAATTGAAGCATATCCCGTATCTTCAGTTATGAATTGTATTTGTTTTACTTGAGAGGATGTTTCAATTCCTGGTATAGTTACTTCTACCCAATTACCGTTATCTACGAATAATATAAGTGGTGCAAAAAAATCATAGATAGGAGTGTAGCCAAGATTTTGATCAATATCGATATATCCGCCAGCCCAAATATGATTATCATCAAATTCTGAAAATGCATACACGGCACTATGAGTACCATAATCTTCATCGCTTCTTGGAAGATTATTGTTGTAAACCTCATTAAAAGTAGTTCCATCTGTTGTTTGATATATATACTTCAATTGACTTATCAAAAACCCATTATTTAAATCATCACTCACATATAAGCCTATTAAACTAGAATCTGGGTGAACGTCATCATTTAAAGAAACACTCCCTCCAATTGGAACCTTATTAACTCCAAATGTAGTTTGAGTCCAACCTTCATCATTTGCGGTGGCATAAAAAGAGCCATCGAATCCACTTCTTCCCCAATTTTTCCATTTGATTCCTCCGTCTATTGTTCTGTATACCCCAATGCCAAAGCTATCATCGTGTGTAAAATAGAACTTATCTTTACCTACAGATTGAGATTTATGAACATATGCAAAAGGTCGATTAGAATTAATAATTCCATTGTGATCCATGCTATGCCATTGGTTTAAAGCACTGCCTAAAACGCCTATATTACCATTATAGTCATTCTCTACAGTATTTGTGATTACCCTGTTCTTTATAGTAACTTTCAATTCTGGTATAGTTGACTCGGTTTCTGGTAATATCAAACTGATCTCCTGTTCATTTACAGAATTAATCTCAGCCCTTACACTATCGAATGAAACTTCAACGTCATTCACATCGGTCGTGAAATTAGTTCCGGAAATCACTACAGTTTCTCCGCTGTAGCCAAAGTTCTTGGAGTAGGAGTCAATTGTAGCAGCTTCAGGCGTAATGGGTGGGTTTTCTACATTAAGGTCTTGTGTGTCATCTGATGCACAGGATACACAAATAAAGACGAGTAACACTATTGAAAGCGTTTTAAGGATATTTTTCATATTAAACTGTATTTAATTAGAGGTGACTAACTACTCTTTGATAAATTTTGAAACTCCACCTTGTTCAGTTTTAATAAAATATACACCTGAATTTAGAGTACTTATGTCGATATTGGCATTTGGTAAGGCTTTCCCTTTGCTCACTTGCCTTCCGCTCATATCGTAGATGCCATATTGCTGAGTGGTTTCTAAACCAATCAACTGGATATTGACACTGGATGGGTTGGGGTAGATGCTAATCTTGGTTTCTTTTCTGGTAAAGTTTTGACTTGAAAGTGTAGATTTATCAAAAATGGAGACATTATCAATTAACATTTGAGAACCAGGTTCACCATAAATCCAAATCCAAGCTTGAATATCAGCAGCTGTACTTGCAGTAAATTCAAATTCGCCCTTTGTCCAATTTTCCGTTGAAAATTGATTAAACTCATTTACTAATAAATCCTCAGGAAACTCGGTTGAAGCATCTCTTATATTGAATTCTATTTTCGAAAAAGTTCCTGACAGAACTTTAAAATAAAAAGCACAGGTGTAGGTCGTTCCTTCTATAAATTGAATGTTAGGGGAGTTGATGAAATTGCTTGTTCCACCATTAGATAGTAAACTAAGTTCGAGACTTGAAGTACCACTTTGTGCATCCGAATTTTTTTGCCATGAAGGAATAATAAAACCTAACCAATCATTTGGGGTGGTGTTAGTCTCGTCCCAATTTTCCATATCCCCATTGGGTATTAGATTGTCTTGTGCTAACAGGTTAAAAGTCGATAAGCATACTAATAGAATAAGTAATTGTTTTTTCATAATAAATGGATTTTAAAAGATAAATTGATTTGATTAGTTTTCATTGTTCTTATACAAAACTGAGTCAAAAATAATCTAAAAATGTTTTAAAAAATTGATTTTAATTAATTTAAGTTGCTACAAAATACTAACTGGTTTAAGATCAAAAAGTTACTAACGCTTCTAAATAAAAAAAATTCCAATTTCATCCATTTTTAAATAAAAAAACTGAAGATCTCCTATATCGATCTCTCAACTTGTTTAAGAAAACCTCTATGCGATCATAAACACAAATGAATATAATGTGTGCTATTTAGACTTCATCCGCAAAGCCAGCAGACCCAAGACAGGACCTATGGCCAGCACCATGTAGATGCTAAACGGATTGGTGTTTAAACTTAACGTACTTAGTAGCTGAATGCTCACAATCGTAATGGAAAAACCAATACAGTTGACGATGGTGAGGGCCGTCCCTTTTTGAGCAGCAGGGGCGTGTTGAGCCACCAGAGAAGACAACAAAGGCGAATCGGCAATCACCGCCAGTCCCCAGACCAGTAGAAAGCCGATAAACAGGTATTCATTTTGTAGGCCAAACATCCAGGGAGAGATTAGGCAGCAGCTTCCTGAGATCGCCAGAGCTAAAGCAGCAATGCGTGGTGCGCCAAAACGCTGAGAAAGGTAACCGGCAGCCACACAGGATAAACTCCCCACGCCGATGATCAAAAACGATAGCAGAGCGATATTCAAGTGGGTATTGGGATGAAACTGCTCGTACAGACTCAACATGACTGGAACAAACGCCCAAAATGCATACAGTTCCCACATATGCCCAAAATATCCAAAAGCAGCTTTACGGAAAGATTTGACTTTAAACACCGTCCAAAATCCCGATAGATCTAACTGAAAGCTGGCTTTACGGTAAGGACCATCGGGCACAAAGCTCAAAATGAGTATCCCGCCGATGACCGCCAGGGCAGAGGTCAGCATCAATACCGATTCCCAGGCCAGGCTGGTAGTCAGATCGCTGAGCAAATGCGGAAAGGCGGTGCCTAGCACCAGGGCGCCTACCAAAAACCCAAGCGACTTACCGAGTCCTTTCTGGTAGTAATCGGCAGCGATTTTCATCCCTACCGGATAAATTCCTGCCAGAAAAACACCCGTCAATATCCGGCATAGCAGCAGACTCATAAACGTATGGCCTTCCCAAATCACTGCCAGGTTGAATCCAGCTCCCAAAAGTGCTGACACAAAAAACACCCGTGAAGGTGAATACCGATCGGCAAAGCTTAGGATGGCAAAAAGCAAGGTCCCGAAAATAAAACCCAGCTGTACTGCTGAGGTTAAATGCCCTAAAGCTCCAGGCAGCAAGTCAAACTGATAAACCAGCTGTGGCATCACCGCATTGCCGGCAAACCAGAGTGAAGTGCAGCAAAATTGAGCTATCACAATCAGCGGTAAAATAGAATTGGAGACCTTCACGGGGTGAAGATATTTAAATGCTGTGAAAGGCTTTTAATTTTGAATCATAAAAATTAAGACTTTATAAATTATGAGCAAGTTGGACGTTCCTGAGCTCTGTTTCCTAAAGAGTAACTTATCTTTACTGTTTTAATTTTATTAATTGACTCCAATCGCATGCCTCTCAAACAGGAATTATATACCCAATGCCAGCAGCTGGTCGATAGCCGATATCAGGTCATTCAAAAGCACATTGCTGATTTACAACAGAGCCTGAACTCCGAGACCAAAAGCAGTGCCGGGGATAAGCATGAAACCGGCAGGGCCATGGTGCAGCTGGAACGCGAGAAGGCCGGACATCAGCTGGCAGAAATCAATAAGGTTAGGCTTGTATTGTCCAAAATCGATCCGAAGACAAATCATAGTCACGTCGGCTTAGGAAGCCTGGTGTTTACCTCCAGAGCCAATTATTATATCGCCGCTAGCCTGGGGCCTTTAGAACTTTATGGAAAAACTTACTACGCCATTTCGCCTGGCACGCCTATAGGACAGCTCCTGATGGGAAAAATTGAAAAGGATGAGGTGAAGTTTAACGGAGACTCGTTTGTGATTGAAGCTATTCTCTAAACATCTGATTTTTTAAGAATACAGAACTTCCAGACCATCAGAGCAAATTTAGTGGCGCTAGAATGCCGATTCTCAATTCATTTTTATTGAAGCTTTCCACACCAAGATTCTGCTTGGCATAGTCGGAGTAATCGTAATAACGACCGATGTAGGCCATAAAGAAGCGTATGTCAATCTTTTTAAAAGGATTGTAATAAATGGTAGGAATAGCCCCATAACTCATTCGAATAAGCTCTCTGGAGGTTGTGAAATTATCGTAAGCCGTACTCGACATCAGCGTAATCAGTCCCTGAAATTTTCGACTAAATCGATACTCTGCCCTCAGCCAGTTCTCCACATACAACACATCTTCGGCTAATTCATCGTCCAAAAGTGTACTCACAATTCCTTTAGTATCGATATCTTCTTTGCTATACTGAAAATCATACATGATGCTTAAATCCTTTGACTTGTACTTATGGCCTAAGGTGATAAAATAAGTGCCTCGATTTCTAACCTCGTTACTATAGCTGGCGCTGTAATTGGTCTCAAATTGACCATCGAAAAACTGGCCACGCCAGTTTCCAACAAAGTTTACTGGCCAGATAGGCTCCTGAATGTTTTCGGAAACCACATCCCCGTAGAGGTCTTCGTAACGCAGGGTTCTGGAGTTGAGCACCTGAAATCTAAATTGATGTTGATCAAATGCCTGATAAGACAAGCCTGCCCCGGTCACAAACGCCAGAGCATTGGAGTAGATATCGTTGAACTCCAAAATGTATAAGGGACTGTATTCATACTCGTATCCACCGTAAAACGCGAACATTTTACCGATATATAAGTCTAGTTGTTCTGATGCTTTTATTTTAAGGAAAGCAAATTCAATATCGCTGCTGAGGTTGTCCAACGACTGAACGGCTGTAGTTCGATTAAAGCGATTTCTAAAGGTAAAATCGACTCGTTCATGCAGTCGACCTGATATTCTCAGGGCTGTAAATCCATTTTCAAATAGCATGCCTCTGGGAAATTCATCTCCGCCGCTAAAGCGATAGGCCTGAAATTCGGTTCGCATGTCAAAACCTATGTTTAGATCTTTAAAAAATTTGCCTTTGTTAATCTTAATAAGCGGCTCGGCCAGGCTGTCGTTGGCCTGTGAAAATCCTTTGGGAATGACAACAAACCATGCTATTAACAGCATGAGGTGATATTTGTTGAAGTTAATGGCTATTGACGACAAATTTAAAAAGCTAAAAGGCATAAATTGAAAGGATG
>CAZOAD010000089.1:0-8143 GCA_964577705.1 uncultured Mesohalobacter sp. | reverse complement strand
AGAATTCCTTACATTTGAACCAAAACTAAAGGCATGCCAACCTGGGAATCTCTTTTATCTTTAAAGCGCCAAGGCGATAAAAACAAACGCATTCGAAAAGAACAGGACGATACCCGTTTGGGGTTTGAAGTCGATTATGATCGCGTGATTTTTTCTTCAGAATTTAGAAGTTTACAGGACAAAACCCAGGTGATTCCCCTTTCTAAAACTGATTTTGTGCATACCCGCCTTACTCATAGTCTGGAAGTTTCGGTAGTGGGCCGATCTTTAGGCAGGCTGGTGGGTAAAAAAGTATTAGAGAAACACCCACACTTACAAGCGACCCATGGCCATCATTTCAATGATTTTGGGGCTATTGTAGCTGCAGCAGCCTTGGCTCACGATATTGGTAATCCACCCTTTGGGCACAGTGGCGAACGTGCTATTGGAGATTATTTTAAATTTGGTAATGGAAAACGCTTTGAAGCTCAACTTCCTAAAGTGGTTTACCAAGACCTGTCTATGTTTGAGGGCAATGCCAACGGTTTTAAATTACTCACCAACGATAACTACGGCTCGCCGGGCGGTTTAAGGTTATCATATGCGACTTTAGGAGCCTTTACCAAATATCCAAAAGCTTCTCTTCCTCATAAGCCCACTAAGCAAGTGGCCGATAAGAAGTTTGGCTTCTTTTATCAGCAGGAAGACAAATTCAAAGACGTCGCCGAAGAACTCGGGCTTGAAAGAAATGCGGATAAGAACGAAGTTCGGTATAAAAGACACCCCCTCGCCTTTTTGGTGGAAGCGGCCGATGATATTTGTTATACCATCATCGATTTTGAAGACGGGATTAACCTGGGGTTGATTCAGGAAGACTATGCATTGGAGTACCTTTCTAAAATCGTACACAAAAACATCAATACAGAAAAATACTCTAAACTTTCTACCACTAAAAACCGAATTAGCTATCTGCGCTCCCTGGCTATTGGAGCGCTTATTGAAGATGCCGTGAACATCTTTATGGAGAACGAAGAAGCTATTTTGAATGGTGATTATCATGAGGCCTTGCTCGACAAGTCTTCTTACAAAGTTCAAATTGAAGACATCATCAACATCAGTGTGAAGAATATTTACCAAAGCCAGGAAGTCCTCGACAAAGAGATTGCCGGCTACAAGATTCTGACTCAGATTTTGGAAGATTTTACCACTGCCGTGGAACATCAACACGCTGGGAATGCCTCCAATTTTGATAAGTTAATTCTGAAAAACTTTCTCAAAGATTTTGATTTTTCGGAAAGCAAATTGGAGGACTGGCTCATCGATGTCTGTTCTTTTGTAGCTTCCCTCACCGATAGCAATGCCTTGAGAACTTATCGGAAGTTGACCGGGAGTGATTTGTGAAGCGTTAAATAGTGGACTGGTAGACCAGTTGACCCAGTTGACCAGTAAACCACTTCACCAGTCCACCAGTTCACTTTACTCTTAAACTCTTTGCGAACTTGGCGTCTTTGCGGTTAATAAAATAACGAATAAAGAACACCAAATTTTGAATTAACCCCTTCCTAATAACCTAAGCCCTATCACCTATACCCTAGACATTAGCTCAAAAACTCCTGAACAGTCTTCAGTAACAAATCTGGAAACTCAATATGACTCATATGTCCACCAGGGAAGATTTTAAATTCGATACCAGCTTCTTCTGCTATAGATTTGGTTTTTTCAAAATTGATAACAGTGTCTTGTTCGCCTAACACCAATAGACTTTTTGGGCCATTCTGTCTAAGGGTTTCTGTTCTGTCTTTCCGATCCCGCATGCCTTTGAGCGTATTGATGATGCCTTGTTGAGAACACTTCTCCGCTTCAGTAATAGCCGTATTAATTTCATAAAATAAGCGTTTTTGATCCTCTGGTAAAAACAAATGCTTAACCGCCATTCTAACAAAGGCTTCCGGGTACTTTTGGATCATGTTAATCGCTCGGTTACGTTCTTTCTTTTTGTCTTCAGAATCAGCTAGTGGACTTGAATTTAGAAGGATAAGTTTTTTTATTCGTTCTGAACTTGCCCGTCCAAGGCACGCAGGCGGGTTAGATTCAGCTAAGGCTAAGGCTACATAGCCTCCCATAGAATGTCCTATCACACTAAATTTTTCCAGCTTTTGATGGTCTGCAAAGGCCAAAACCAGAGCCGCATACTCTTCCATGGTATGAATATAGCCTATAGCTTCAGTTGCCCCGTGCCCAGGTAAATCTAAAGCATAAACGCTATGGATCTGTGACAACTCGTTCTTTAAATTCGCCCACATGTTTGAATTTTCCAAAAACCCATGTAGTAGAATTATGGGCTCGCCTTCTCCTGATGTGGTGTAATGAATTTGGGTTTGCTTGTATGTAAAGGTCATGTTCTCAAATAAAACTAGCCAACTGGCGGACCGGTTGACTAGATAAAAATATATTAAAAAATAGTGCAAAAGACTCTTGACTAAAGACTCAAAACTACAGACTATTACCTATTCATCAAGTCTTCAATTTCTTCTATTTCAATTGGGATGTTAGCCATGAGATTTTTTGGGGCTCCTTGTTCCTGAATGACGACATCATCTTCGAGTCTGATACCCATATTCTCATCGGGCAAGTAGATCCCTGGTTCTACGGTATAGACTTGATTGGCTTTCATCGGTTCGTGTAGTAAACCATAGTCGTGAGTATCCAAACCAATATTATGAGAGGTGCCGTGCATAAAGTACTTTTTGTAAGCCGGCCAGTCTGGATTTTCGTTTTGAACATCGGCTTTGTCCAGTAATTTAAGATCCAACAGTTCTGAAGTCATCAATTTGCCCACCTCAACGTGATAATCTTTCCAAATCGTACCCGGCACCAGCATATCGGTGGACAGGTTTTTCACTTTATTGACCGCTGTATAAATCTGTTTTTGACGATCGGTATATTTACCAGAAACCGGTATAGTTCTGGACATATCGCTGGCATAGTTGGCATATTCTGCTCCCACGTCCAATAAGATCAAGTCGCCGTCTTTCAGCTGATGCTTATTCTCAATATAATGCAGTACCGTGGCATTTTTACCGCCTGCAATGATGGGTGTGTAGGCAAATCCTCGAGATCTGTTTCTCAAAAATTCGTGCATGAACTCAGCTTCCAGCTCGTATTCCCATTTGCCAGCTTTGGTAAATTCCAAAACCCTTCGGAATCCTTTTTCAGTGATGTTACAGGCTTGCTGCATCACTTCCAATTCTAAAGGATGCTTTATCGAACGCAGCCTTTGTAAAATAGGGTTACTCTTGGCCACCTGGTGGGCCGGATAATTTTCTTTGAGCCAGATATTAAATCGGTCTTCCCGAGTTTGGGTCGCATGAGCTGCTCTATAATGCTCATTGGTATTCATATACACCAGGCTGCTAAGCGCCATGAGTTCATTGAACACTTTTTGAAAATCTTTAAGCCAATACACGGTTTCAATGCCAGAAGTTTCTAAAGCCCTTTCTTTATTGAGCTTTTCCCCTTCCCAAACGGCGATATGCGGATTGGTTTCGGTAAGAAAAAGAATTTCGCGGTGTTTTGGGTCGGGGGCATCCGGAAAAAGCACCAAAATGCTTTCTTCCTGGTCTACTCCACTTAGGTAATAAATATTGCGGTCTTGCTGAAATGGAATCGTGCTATCCGCGCCAATAGGATAGGTATCGTTGGAATTGAATACGGCCAGGCTTTCTGGAAGCATCTGGCTCATAAAGTTTTTTCTATTCTGAATAAATAAGTCTTTAGAGATAGGGTCGTAACGCATAGCTTTCTTTATTTTTTTCAAAGGTATTAAATGCAAAATAATAAAGTCTTAGAGGAATGGTAAGAGACCAAATAATTTGGAAAAACGAAGATTCTACGATAAGGTTTTCGTGATAAGTCTTGAATAGGCTTTAAAATTATTCTAAATTAAGCGTAAATGATTGACTTCATTTGTTTCAGAGCGCTATGTAGCGTATTTTTGCACAAAATCAAATACAGAATAATGGCTGGAATAAGCAAAACATCAATAGCAAGGAAAGTTGCTATGGCTCTTTCAGGACTTTTCTTAGTCCTTTTTTTAGCTCAACATTTTACAATTAACTTTACATCCGTAGTAAGTCCTTCCACATTTAATGAGATTTCTCATTTTATGGGAACCAACTTTGTGGTACAAGCTATCCTGCAGCCTATTTTAATTGCAGGTGTTGTTTTTCACTTTGTTATGGGATTTGTACTCGACATTCGCAACAGAAAAGCGAGAGGAGTTGGTTATGCGAAATTTAATGGCGCCTCCAATTCTCCGTGGGTTTCTAGAAATATGATTCTAACTGGAATCGTCGTTTTAGCTTTTTTAGGATTGCACTTTTATGACTTCTGGATTCCAGAATTGGTTCATAAATATGTTGAAACACACCCAGACGATCCTTACAGGTATTACGATGAGACGGTTGCTAAATTTGCGGGAGACCCGATTAGAACTGGTTTTTATGCCTTATGTTTTGTGTTTTTGATGCTACACCTGTTACATGGTTTCGCCTCTTCTTTTCAAACCATGGGGGTCAACAATAAATACTCTGGAGCAATCAAGACTTTTACCAAAGCTTTTGCGATTGTTATTCCAATGGGTTTTGTATTTATTGCGATATTTCACTACTTTAATAACTTATAAGCGAAAGGATTATGTCAGTTTTAGAATCAAAAATACCAGAAGGTCCCATTGATAAAAAATGGACTAAACATAAAAATGAAATCAACCTCGTTAATCCTGCTAACAAAAGAAACATCGACATCATTGTTGTTGGGACTGGTTTGGCAGGAGGAAGTGCTGCGGCTACTTTAGCAGAACTTGGCTACAATGTAAAAACCTTTTGTTTTCAAGATTCTCCTCGTCGTGCGCACTCTATTGCAGCCCAAGGGGGAATCAATGCTTCCAAAAATTACCAGGGTGATGGTGACTCCGATTACAGATTGTTTTACGATACTGTAAAAGGTGGTGACTACCGTTCCAGAGAAGCCAATGTTTACAGGTTAGCCGAAGTTTCCAGTAATATTATCGACCAATGTGTGGCACAAGGTGTTCCATTTGCTAGAGAATATGGTGGTCTTCTTGACAACCGTTCTTTTGGTGGGGTATTGGTGTCAAGAACCTTTTATGCTAAAGGTCAAACGGGTCAACAATTGTTACTCGGAGCTTATTCAGCAATGAACCGACAAATCAATAGAGGTAAAATCCAATCCTTCAATAGACATGAAATGATGGATTTGGTCCTTGTGGATGGAAAGGCGAGAGGAATTATAGCTCGTGATCTTGTATCCGGAAATATAGAAAGACATTCAGCTCACGCTGTAGTTTTAGCCTCTGGTGGTTACGGAAATGTATTTTACTTATCTACCAATGCGATGGGAAGTAACGTGATGGCAGCCTGGAGAGCTCACAGAAAAGGTGCTTTTTTCGCAAATCCTTGCTTTACTCAAATTCACCCGACTTGTATTCCAGTGTCTGGTGATTTACAGTCCAAACTGACCTTGATGTCGGAGTCGCTTAGAAACGATGGACGTATTTGGGTACCAAAACATGAAAAAGATGCTAAGGCCATTCGTGAAGGAAAATTGAAACCTACAGAGCTATCTGAAGAAGATAGAGATTACTATTTGGAAAGAAGATACCCAGCTTTTGGGAACTTAGTTCCACGTGATGTGGCTTCCAGAGCAGCAAAAGAACGTTGTGATGCAGGTTTCGGTGTGAATAGAACCGGACAAGCGGTTTACCTTGATTTTAAGGCAGCTATCGAGCGTTACGGAAAAGAAAAAGCATTTACATCTGGACATAAAAATCCAAGTCAAGAAGAAATTATAAGATTAGGTGAGGAAGTTGTTGAGTCTAAATACGGTAATTTATTTGAGATGTATGAAAAAATTACAGATCAAAATCCGTATAAAACACCAATGATGATTTTCCCAGCAGTACACTACACTATGGGTGGACTTTGGGTGGATTACAATTTGATGACCACGATTCCTGGCTGTTATGCTGCTGGAGAAGCTAACTTCTCTGATCACGGCGCCAATAGACTTGGAGCTTCAGCCTTGATGCAAGGTCTTGCAGATGGCTATTTTGTACTTCCTTATACCATTGGAGACTATCTGGCAGATGATATTAGAACAGGACCCATTTCAACAGAAACTGAAGAATTTGATGCTGCAGAAAAAGAGGTGAAGGATAGAATCCAAAAGTTATTTGATGCTAAAGGCAAAAATCCAGTGGATTATTACCATAAGAAATTAGGTAAAATTATGTGGGACAAATGCGGAATGTCTCGTAATGCTGAAGAGCTTAAATCTGCTATGGATGAAATCAAAGCATTAAGAGAGGATTTCTGGGCCAATGTAAGAGTGACTGGAAAAGCAGAAACTAAAAACTCAGAGCTTGAAAAAGCAGGTCGAGTTGCCGATTTCTTAGAATTGGGCGAATTGTTTGCTAAAGATGCTTTGGAAAGAAATGAATCCTGTGGCGGACACTTTAGAGAAGAGTATCAAACTGAAGATGGTGAAGCTCTTAGAGATGATGAAAACTTCAGATTTGTATCTGCATGGGAGTATGTGGGTAATCCTAGAGATGCCAAACTTCACAAGGAACAACTGGAGTTTGAAAATATAGAATTAAAAACAAGAAGCTATAAATAATCGAATTATGAAGCTTAAACTTAAAGTATGGCGTCAAGAAGATGCCCAAGATAAAGGAGGATTTCAAAATTACGATGTCGACGGTATAGATGGAGACATGTCATTTTTAGAAATGCTTGACGTTTTGAATAACAATTTGGTGAATGAGGGTATTGAACCGATTGAATTTGATCACGATTGCCGGGAAGGTATATGCGGTTCGTGTTCTTTACAAATCAATGGTGAACCTCATGGTCCGGACAGACGAGTTACGACCTGTCAGTTACACATGAGAAAATTCAAAGACGGTGATGAAATTGTTATTGAACCGTTTAGAGCTAAAGCTTTCCCAGTGGTCAAAGATTTAGTTATTGACAGATCAGCTTTTGATAGGATTCAGCATGCAGGTGGATACATTTCTGTAAACACCTCTGGAAATACTCAGGATGCCAACTCTATTCCTATTGAAAAAGAAAATGCAGACGACTCGTTTTATGCGGCGACCTGTATAGGGTGTGGAGCTTGCGTAGCCGCCTGCAAGAATGCTAGTGCTATGCTTTTTACATCGGCTAAAGTATCTCAGTTTGCATTACTTCCACAGGGAGAAATTGAAGCTCACGAACGTGTGTTGAACATGGTTCATCAAATGGATAAAGAAGGCTTTGGTAACTGTACCAATACTGGTGCTTGCTACGTCGAATGTCCTAAAGGAATTTCTTTAGAGAATATCGCTAGACTAAATAGAGAGTATTTAAGTGCTAGTGTATTTAGCTAAACGGTAAATAATAACTATCAAAAAAAGCGTCTCAATTGATTTTGAGGCGCTTTTTTTATACAATTACTTATATTCGAAGCCGATTTTTTTAAAAAAAATAAGTAAATTCAATACATACAAAAAAAAATTATGAAACTGATCTTACTAACCATCTTATGCTTTTTCATTCTGTCGGTAAATGCACAAGAGTCATATATAGAAAAACATCAGGAGTATTTCGAATTACCCCGTGAATCTATATTTGTTCATACTAATAAGTCAATATTTATGGCAGGAGAATATTTATGGTATAAAGGCTATGCTATTGATAGATCTACGGGAACGTTAAGTAAGGATGTAAGAAATATTCAGGTCTTTGTTTATGATAGTATAGGGAGCTTAATTGAAAGATCTATGGTATTAGCAAACGATGGTATTTTTTTTAATCAAATCAAACTAGATAGTACCTATACCCCAGGCCGGTATTATTTTAAGGCCATGACCAATTACATGAATAATTTCAAGGAATCTGATGCTTATCTGCATAAATTTGAAGTGATCGATGAGGTGGAGAAAACAAATTACAATGCTACAGATATTAAAGTCAACATTCGCCCCGAAGGACAAGAAATAGTTTACGGCTTAAATGCTAATTTAGGTATTAAAATAACTAATGACATTGTAACATAAAAGTAATTTTTAGAGATTGATTTTTTTATCTTTAGACTCAAA
>CAZOAD010000088.1:1638-8173 GCA_964577705.1 uncultured Mesohalobacter sp. | reverse complement strand
AAGAGCTCAATAAACTCAATTACTTTATTCCACCTTCTAGCAGTATTGGTCATGAAGCCTCAGCAGATCTAAGCAGGATCGCTAAAAAAAAGAAAGCAGATCAATTGAACAATCGAGGCTATTACTATAGGTATTTCAGCTCCTATTTGATCAAAAGAAATCAAAGAATTGGTAGAATCAGGAATCGAAAACAAGATATCGTATTAAAGGTTGAGAACATTGTTTTTGATCAAGAAGAACTCTACTTTGTAATTGAGATCAAAAATAAATCCAGCCTGGACTATGATCTAAATTTCCTAAGATTTTCTGTAGAAACCAGAAAAAAAGGGAAAAAGAAATCTTTACAAGACTTGTATACAGAACCCGTTTTCAAGTATAATTTACCTTCAAAAGTAAAGGCCAATGAAACGGTAAAGTTAATCTACGTACTTCCAAAATTCTCACTTGGGAAAGATCGCAGAGCCGTTTTGGAACTTAACGAACGTTATGGAGAGAGGAATTTGAAAGTCAATATTTCTCATCGATTTATCAATAACCCGAATTAAGACTACACTAGTTTTTCCTTAGTATTTACCATAAACTATCTTTGCGAAAAAGCCAAAAGCCCTTTTCAGGGCTTTTGGCTTTTTAGGCTTATTTAACCATCTATTTTAAATAAGATCTTTAAATTCTCGTTTTATAGACGAAGCTACTTTTTGTGGAATGTCTAACTGACTGGTCTTAGCGTCCCAGCTTTGCATTGCTTTTTGTACATCACTGATGATGCCTTTGGGATTTTTGATAACATAGGCCTCGGCTATGGTCAGCACATCTTCCAGGTTGATGTCTGCTCTTTTAGTGTTGATTGCTAAGGCTCTGGAAATATTGGTGTAATTGGCGTTAATGTTTAAGGGATAAGTAATGTCGTAAGCAGGTGATAAGGACCAGGTATTCTTTTTCTTCTCATATTTAAATGAATGGTTTTTCAAATGGTCATCTATGTTATAATAGATCACATTGAACACCATACGCCTGAACAGCTCGATAATATCTTTATGAGGTACTTTTAAATCTAAAGCTAACCTAAAAACATTTTCATAGGTACTGTTCTCTGGCTTTTTAAAATCCCAGCCCGTGAGGCCAGATACGGTAAGTACATGGTGTTTTTCTCCATTTTGCCTATCGTAACGTAAGGTGGCGAAGTGTTTATTATCTATTAACTTTGAGGGCATCATGTTTATCCCTGCTTCCTGAGCCATGAGGTAGTAAGCATATTCTACTTTTTCTTTGTTGTAGCCCCATTCTTCATTCATAGACAACTTGACCAGGTAATGGTTGTATGCGTCTGAATACTCTAGATCTCCAGGAATTATTTTCCCCGTTTCTTTATGTTCTGAAATCAATATTTTGGGCCGTGCACCCCCAGCCGAAGTTCCTATCTTGAAAATATTTAACAGGGCTGCATCATTTAAAGCCTCTGCAGTCGTATCATTTTTTACATCCAACACTTTTTTTAAGACCTCCACGATCTCTTCGATATGAATCGTTGATGTTTTTGGGATTTTTGCCGATGGCTGGTATTCGATCGCACCCATTCCCCTTTTGGCTACATAAGTCAGCTGTTCCAAAGGCGTAATTTTCCTGAGCGCTTTATTTTTGGCTTCAAACCATTCTTTAAAAATAATATTTCCAAACATGTCCGGCAGAGAGTCAGCAATCATTGGCGGCAGTCCTCTGAAGGTTTCTCCTTCAAACTGAGTAAAAACCTGAACCGACTTTATCCGTTTAAGTATATAGGGGAATATATTGGAGTATTGATTGGACTCCAAATAGGCCGGATTGTATTGAAAATAAGAAGCCTGTTTATCTATATCATAACCCACTTTGCCTATTTCCTGACCAAACAAAATAACGTCTATGATTTTATTTTTAGCCATCTTAATACAATGAATTTATGTCGTTACTCTTTTCTAAGTCTTTAAGGGCCTGGTATAAATTCCCTAATAAATCGAAATGGTTGACGATTTTTAAGACGGTATCTAGGGTGGCATTTTTACCATTTTCGAATTTCTGTATGGTATATCTTGATAATTCCAGCGCTTCGGCCAAGTCTTGCTGAGACATGTCGTAACTTTGTCTTTTCTGCTTACAAAGCTCACCAAGCTGTAGTTTTACCTCCTTTATAGTCACTGCGTCTATCATCCTTATGTTTATTATAATACACAAATATAAGAAAAAAACCTAAAATGTTTATTATAATACACAATTTTATCTCACTACCATATCTTTTAAATTAAAATTTTTTCGCTTTACAAATCACACTTCTAAATATCAAAATTTTTGATTTAATGATTAGTGAATTCCTATCCACTTACTTAGTAAGATATGTTTAAGCAAACCATAGGTTTAAATTGAGGCCGGTAAAATTTAATCTCAGAAATAGTTTTAAGTGTTTGTTTCAGTTCAACTTATGAAGTTTCCAAAATAGCCATTAATCTATGATTGAGATAAAGTTTTTCTTTACCCACCTTTTCAGAAATTAAAAACCCAGCATTTTCTAAATCCATGAGGTAATTCCCCACAGTTTTTGGCGTACCTAGTTCGGCGTCTATTAAAAACTTTCTTTTGGTATAGGGTAATCGAAAAAGTATTTCAACAAGCTCTTTAGAATATACCTTAGGTAATTTTTCTTTAATCTCTGCAGTCATTTCCTGCATCAATCTAGTGACATCTTTTAGGCGTTCTAATCCTTTATTAGCAGTATACTCTACCATTTCAAGCATATAAAGTATCCACCCTTCCCAATCTTTGTTTTCGGTAACTTTTCGTAATTTTTTATAATAGTCTGCTTTGTTCCTGATAATGAAATCACTTAAATAAATAGCAGGTGAGTCTAGTAAATTTTTGAGCTTCAAATAAAGTAATAATAAGATTCGCCCTGTTCTGCCATTGCCATCACTAAATGGATTTATGGCTTCAAATTGATAATGCATAATAGCCATTTTGATCAATGGATCTATTTCATCTTCACCGTTTACAAAAGTCTCAAGATTGGCTAATTTTTCTCTAATTACGGCTTCACCAGTTGGAGGAGTATAAATAATTTCTCCTTTGATATTTTTTAGGGATGTACCAGGAGTTGCTCTAATACCAGCCGTATTTTTTTTGATGGTTTGTACAATTTCAATACATAGATTGGTTGAAATAAAAGGTCGGTCTTCAATGAGTTCTAATCCTCTCCAAAGCGCTTCTTTATAACTGATAACTTCTTTAGTTGCAGAATTCTCAAATTTTTTATCAGCAACTAAACTTTTATATAAATCATCATTAGTTGTAATGATATTCTCTATTTCAGAACTAGCTTTTGCTTCCTGTAAATGAATCGTATCTAAAAATAATGTAGGGTTTGGCAAGTTAGTTAACATACCATTAAGTTGAGCTAAAGCTCTACTCGCTTCGATGGTTTTACGTAATACCCTAGTGGTTTCTAAGATCGCATTAGGAGGTAGCATTGGTAAGTTATTATAGGGTATACTTTTATTAAAATCTTTCATTTTAAAATATAGGTAATTATTACTCATGTGATTAAAACGAGGGTAAATATACATTAAATTTACCTTTGTTTAAAACTTAGAAGTAAAATTTACCCTTGTTATTTTTTACTTTTATTTCTGAATTAATTGATTTCAAAGCCATAAATCTATACCAGATCCTTTAAATGTAAAGAACTGTCCCTTAAATCCCCAAACATGTCTGACAAAGCGCTTGTGATCCTCTAGGTCCGCTATAACAAGCTGATGAAATACCTGAACGATTTTTAACCATCTAAATATTACGAAAGTATTTTGTTACTCTTTAAGGGTTTCTCTCCTTGGTTTATGCTGATTTATAACTCTATTGAAGTGCATTATGATGCTCTTTCGGACATCGATATACGTTATTAAATGATAAATACATCCAAAAGTGTTTCTTAATACACTTTATAGGTTTCTTTTTCAAGACCAGTCATAGATTAAAATATATGATAGTGTATTAAATAGCACTATTATAAAAACTCTGGGGGTCGAATAATTAAGTATGTATAATAGGTTAAGGATTTTTACGTATTTGATATAACTGTTTATTAAACTATATAAACGGTTATTCAAAGATTGATCTAGCCTCAGTATAGATCCTCTCAAAATTTAGTTCAAGGTCAGACTCAGAAAACTGTTTAGAGGATGGTAGTTCTCTTTTTATTGTACGCAACTTAAAGTGTACTTTCTTATCGATTCCATCGGCATAGGTAATGAATTCCCCTTGCTTCAACCGAAAGAACACATCCGCTCGAATTTTTGGAATTTCCTTTTCACCCGTGGTCACTCTGGTGTCAAAATTAAGGTTATGTCCCCTACTCACACTTTTAGTGGGATCTTTGATGATTTCAAAAAAGCGTTCGTAGTATTTAGCAGTATCTGGATCATTTACTTTTCCAAAAAACTGATAGGACAGATTACTTAAAATGGCTTTGCTCGCCTTATCCCCATACATCATATCGTTTTGGATCTTGTCCTGCATCACATATACCGTTGAGATATTATAACTCCTAAGCGTCGCCGGAATGCGATGCATGTTCAGTAAGCGCAGGGTGGGCGCTTCCTCCATCAGCAGAAAGGATGGCTTTGAGTGGCGTACACTCATTTGTTTAGTGATGGTATGAACTAGGGTTGCAATCACAGGAGAATAAGAGGTTTCAAACTTGGGATTATTAACAATGGAGATGATGGCAGGATTCGCTTCATTATTGATGTTTAGTGGCACTTCATCAGCAGACAAGGTCATAAAAATACGTTGAGTGCTAATACGCTTGAGGGCGTTGGCTAGGGTACTTTTAACACCCGCCGTTTGGCGTTCTGAATCTTTCCCACTAATAAACGCATCAGCCATAGCTCTTGAGGTTGTATTGGTTTTCAGAAATTGTATTAAGCTATCGGTATCGAGGTATTGATAGATCGCAATTAAATGAGGAAGCGTACAGAATTGAGGGTAGTCTGTTTTAAGCTTCCAAATCAATCCACCAATTAAACCTTCAGCAGCGTCATTAAAGAATTTGGTCGTCCCTGTGGTCCCCGATTCTCGTTGTTCCAAGAGGTTTTCGATCAACACCCTTGATACTTCATTAACGCTCTCTTCATTCTCCAAATAACGCGGAGCGATGGGATTAACTCTATGATTGATGGTATCGAATGAAATAATTTTAAACGGAATGTGACCATGCTTAAAAAGCGGATAAGCCATTTCGGTTAATTCAAAATCTTTATAATCGTGAATGATACCACAAAAGCCATTGGACTGGAAATGCTTTAATAAGCCATAGACCACACTTTCAGTTTTACCGCTCCCAGCAGAGCCAATAATAGAAGCGCCGCGCTTTATATTATCTAGCTTAAATTCTCCTTTGATGGTATTAAAACGAACTTGAAATTTCTTCTCTGTAGAACTAGAAGTTGTTTCCTTATGTAAAAAGACATACCATACTGTATTAATCAATACTAATGGACAGACTATGTAGAGAAGAATTGGTACCCATGGTCGGTCATTTAAAAGATAAACCAGGATTAAAATAATCAATACACAATTAATCAAAAAAGCATATTTAGAGATGCGGTACATCGCAAAGAAAACAGCACTAGTAAAGGCGATGAGTATAAATATTGGTATTAAATTTTCCATTTGATTATATGCCTATGGAACTTGATTTTATAGTTATTTCTGCACCTCGTTTTAAGCGTTTGAAAATCCGTAGAGCCAGTTGTGCCTGGCTTGTTGGAATACTGGGAAGTGTTGGAACTCCTCTTTCGCGCATTAGTTTAAAAGCCATTGCTTTTTCAGTATTAGGCAATTTCATCAGAGAAGCAAAATAAATATGAGGAGACTGAATGAAATCCTTTTTTGCTCTGTAGGTTTCTACATAGTTACGTTGATAAGCAAAGAGTCGGTCAAAGGTTTTTTCAGCACGTTCATAGAACCTATCACGATCAAAGCCGCGTTTAATTTGTTTCCCGTGCATTTCAACTACAGAAGCTTTGTGTTGACTACCAGGTGACAGACTATAGGAGTTGGAAGCATCTTTTCGGCTGACGATGATATGGATGTGGCTCTGATCCCCAGCTTTAAGCATACCTTGAACAATGCGCTTACCATTTTGTTGATGTGGAGCTTGGCTATCCAAATCCGTAATCTTACGCTTTATAGCCTTAAGATCGCCTTCCCTTCTCCCCTCTTCAATTTGTCTCAACTCAGTTTTCAGATCAAGGATTTTAGAAGCACAGGGTTGATTTTCTTTGATCTGCCAGTCCGTCCCTTTAAACCGGCGCTGATGTTCAATTTTAGCAAAGTATTTAATATCATCAACATGAATGGGACGTCCGTTGATTTCTCGATTGAAGGAGGCCGCATATTCCTTCATCAATTCAAACGTATAACGTTTTAAATCTTTGGTATTATTCTGTAAGCGTTTTAGCTCATACTTAGAAGGGCTTACTGTAATCGAATAGAATTTAGGCTCAGTTTTCTT
>CAZOAD010000088.1:0-1628 GCA_964577705.1 uncultured Mesohalobacter sp. | reverse complement strand
TGAGTTTAGACGTGTTTGCGTCAATGGCTTTGATGACCTCATCTGCAGAAACTTTATCTTCATGTTGATTAAAGAAATACTCTAGATTAGAGTCATCGTTGACTAAAGTATCAGTGGTTAAGTCTAGGTTTTCCTTCTCAAGATAAGCCACAAAATCTGCAGAGCTTTGAGAATAGTTAGCTCCTAATGTTTGGGGTGTAATGCTTAAATACATGATGAATTATTTAAGGGTTTAAATGCCTTATTTTTAAGATCCTAGATCTTTTTTTTCTTCTACGATTTTCTTTTCTACAATCAAAGGGGGTTTAGAAGGCTTTGAAGAATGATCTTCAGCCTGAAATAAAGATTCTAACATGGCTAGAGTAGGTTTGGTTTGACTCTTTTCCATATCTCGCATTATCGCGATAACCGCATTAATGCGTTTCAAAAGTTTTGTTTCTAAGGTTCTAGCTGTGGGACCTAGTTTTTCTTTAGGAGAGATTTCATTATCATGAAAAAAATCTAGCATAGCTTCCAAAGCGTCTGTGTGAGATTTGAAGTGTTGACGTGAAAAGTTTTGAAAGCGTTTAGCCGTATCTTTTTTAAATCTAATGCCTGTAAAAGAGCTCATATTTCGCCGATTTGTCGCAAAAACTTCACTAAACACGGGTGATGTGAAGGCGTTTGTCGCAAATTCCTGATTTCTAGAATTTTAATTTTTTTATAAAAGACTAATTATCAGTTATTTAAATACGAAAAGGAATCTGTAACATCGCGCAGCGTGTTACCCTCTTGCTTTTCCTTTTCGTCCCCAACGGGGACAAAAATCCATACAATAGGGCTTCTGATTAACATCAGCAACCCATTGCCAGTTTAGAAAATAATTTTTCCGTAATGTTAGTGTTCTCGCTTTAAGGATATCGGCGAAAGTGGAAAGTAGATATCCCTTTTAAATTTCAATGCTGAATCTTCAGCCAAATAAAGATAATGCATTTTTCTGAATACCAGAAAGCATGCGATAAAAAAACACCTCTGAATACCAGAGGTGTTTTAAAATTAGACCGTCAAAGGATCATTTGTATTAATATTCGCTAGGCAACATAAGCGTATCATTAACAAAAAATAAGCGCAATTCATCTAAAGGAAAATCAGTAACAAAGTAGCCGTGTTTTTCTAGTAGGTTATTATTACCATCACTATAGAGGATTACCGCCTCAGTATGAGATTCAATTTGTTCAGCTTTAAATAAGCGTTTAAAGTCAATAGTAATAAATTCGCTTTTGTTGATTAAGCTCTTTGCGATCACTGAAGTATCGGTTATCAGCCAGAAACACTCAGCAACTTCGGATAGATACTTTACCCCATCTGTAAATCTAGTTTTAAAGAGCGGGAGCTGATAAAACATTTCTGTTCCAGTAAAAGACTTCAAGCGCTCTTGGATCATTTGGGCTTTAGAGGTACTCTCTGAAGACGACGAACGGTGTTGGTGTTGATTATTTGATGACATGGTTTTGTAATTTAAGGTTTAGGTTTAAAAGAAAAAACGAGGACACAGTTTAAGACTGTACCCTCGTTTAGAGTTCATTATTTACTGGTCAGTGTTGCTGCCAAGTAAAAGGATCTCATCAGCGACAACTTCAGTTACATAG
>CAZOAD010000087.1:0-8300 GCA_964577705.1 uncultured Mesohalobacter sp. | reverse complement strand
ACTACAACTCTTTTCAATAACCAACCAAACTTTTTAAAAGGTTTTTTGGAGGATTTTCTCCTGAAAAGTCTAACTGACTGATGACGTTGATTTTACCCTATAAAATATTTTAGCAAAACCCATAAAATCGGAACTGCTTCTACCAGAAGAGCTGTGTAGAAAAACGCATTTTGTCGTTTAGAACACACAATAAGGATAATAATCAACGTATGAATAATTACATATATAAAGGTATCAGTTTGTACAAAGTGGAGTAAAACTATCGATAACAGAACTAGGACTACAGCTAATATTTTGGATTTGAGCACTCCTAAAACCTGCGGCAGAGTCTTTAAATAAATGTTATCCAGTTTTAAGTCTCTTATTTCAAATGGAATGATGAGCGCGATAACTATTAAAAAACGACTTAATGTGTAAAATATCATCTCCGGGGCAAGCGAACTCATTTCAATTTCAGAAGAAAGAAATGGAAGCAAAACAGTTGTCCCTGTCCAAACCAACGCTATGATAAATATTTTAAGGCCGCTTACATCTCTTAAGTTTTTTGCCTTTGGTAGAAAAGGGAGTACATAGAGTAAAGTGAAAAGTCCTAAAAGAAAAATGAACAAGACTAGATTTAATTCAAAATAGAATATAGAAACTAAGATAGGAAGGATAGAAAGCAAGGATAGGATGAAGATGAATTTGAGACTTTTTGTTAATCTTAAAGGCTTCTGTTTCACCAGAGGAATGTACTTCACAAATGTGTAAGCGACTATGGTAGAAAAAAAGACAAAAGCGAGAATGCGTTCCTGAATTTCTAAACCAAAATCCAAGTAGGTAATGCACGTAAACGAAACTACCGCTAACGCCACATGAATGCTGGAATTGATGTAAAAATTTAAAATTTTATAGAAAAGATTCACGTTGTCAAAAATAAGGTTTTATGAAGGATTATTTTTTCTCAGAAAGTTAACGATAGTCAATGCATCTTTAACGATTGTTTTGTTAGAAATAATGTATTTTTGTGAGCAAATTTTTAAAAAATCCTCAATGAATACACAATCATTTGCATCAAGACATATTGGTCCACGTGGCGAGAGCATAAAAGAAATGCTCAACAACGTTGGCGTAGAGTCTCTAGGACAACTTATTTATGAGACGATACCAGATGATATCAAATTAGATAATAAATTAAATTTACCTGAACCGCTGACAGAGTTTGAGTTTGCGAATCATATCCAGTCTTTGTCAATGAAGAATAAAGTCTACAAGTCTTATATAGGACTAGGCTACCATCAAGCTATTCTTCCGGCTGTGATCCAAAGAAACATATTAGAGAATCCAGGATGGTACACGGCTTACACGCCTTACCAGGCGGAAATTGCTCAAGGTAGACTCGAAGCTTTGCTCAACTTCCAAACTATGGTATCTGATCTGACCGGAATGGAATTGGCAAATGCTTCCCTCTTAGATGAATCTACATCTGCAGCAGAAGCTATGTCTTTATTATATGCTGTACGGTCCAGAGAGCAAAAGAAAAACAATGTTGTGAAATTCTTTGTTGGAGAAAATGTCCTCCCACAAACCTTAGCTTTGTTACAAACCAGAGCTGAACCACTTGAAATTGAACTAGTGGTTGGAACCTATGACAACTTTGATTTCAGCGAGGATTACTTTGGAGCTTTAGTTCAGTACTCAGGGAAATATGGTGAAATCCAGGACTTTGAGGATTTCACTAAGAAAGCAAAAGAAAACGATATTAAAGTAGCAGTTGCTGCTGACTTGATGAGTTTAGTTTTACTTGAAGCTCCTGGGGATTGGGGTGTAGACGTTGTTGTAGGGACAACGCAACGTTTTGGTATTCCACTAGGTTACGGTGGTCCTCATGCTGCCTATTTCGCAACAAAGGAAGAGTACAAAAGGAATATTCCAGGGAGAATAATAGGAGTCACCAAAGATATGGATGACAATACCTCCCTTAGAATGGCTCTTCAAACCCGTGAACAACATATCAAAAGAGATAAAGCAACTTCCAATATTTGTACCGCTCAAGTTCTTCTGGCAGTAATGGCTGGCATGTATGCTGTTTATCATGGTCCAAAAGGTTTAAAGCATATCGCTAATCAAATTCACAGAAAAACAGTTAGTCTTGCCGAAGGACTCGAAAGCTTAGGTTTCTTTCAGGTAAACGAATTGTATTTCGATACTATCCTGGTAAAGGCAGATGCTGAAAACATAAAAGCGCTAGCAGAGCAAAAGGAAATTAATTTCTTTTATCCCGACGCTGAAAGTGTAGCTATCTCTATCAACGAAACCGCATCCATTGAGGATATCAATGAGATTCTAAATGTATTCAAAGCAGCTTCAGGTAAGGCTCTTGAATCTATAAAAGACTTAAAGGAGGGAATCATTGCTAACTCGGAATTGAAAAGAGAAAGCGAGTTCCTTACTCACGATGTGTTCAATAGCTATCATTCTGAAACGGAATTGATGCGATATATCAAAAGATTGGAGAGAAAAGATTTGGCATTGAATCATTCTATGATTTCTTTAGGATCTTGTACGATGAAACTGAATGCTGCTTCAGAAATGTTGCCTCTTTCCAATCCTCAATGGGGAAATATTCACCCCTTTGCACCCAAAGAACAAGCTTTGGGTTACCAGGAAATTCTAAAAAGTCTTGAAGATTATTTGACAGAAATCACAGGATTTTCTGCTACCTCTCTACAACCAAATTCTGGAGCACAAGGAGAGTATGCAGGATTGATGGTGATACGGGCCTATCACAAATCCAGAAATGATTCCCACAGAAATATTTGCCTTGTCCCTTCTTCTGCTCACGGGACCAATCCTGCCAGCGCAGTGATGGCTGGCATGAAAGTCGTAGTCGTGAAAGCAACCGAGAAAGGGAATATAGACATTGATGACTTAAAGGCTAAGGCTGAAAAGCACAGTGATAATTTAGCTGCTTTGATGGTTACTTATCCTTCTACGCATGGTGTTTTTGAATCTGACATTAGAAAGATTACTGCTCTTATTCATGAGCATGGTGGCCAGGTTTATATGGATGGTGCTAATATGAATGCTCAGGTGGGATTAACAAGTCCTGGAAAAATTGGAGCGGATGTTTGTCACTTGAATTTACACAAGACCTTCGCTATTCCTCACGGAGGAGGCGGACCTGGTGTAGGACCAATTTGTGTTGCTAAACAATTAGCGCCGTTTTTACCAAATAATCCCTTGATCAAAACTGGAGGCACAGACCCTATTTCTTCAATTTCTGCAGCACCTTTTGGATCTGCGTTTGTCTGTTTGATTTCTTATGCTTACATCCGAATGCTCGGTGAAGAAGGGCTGAGAGAATCTACGGAGTATGCCATTTTAAATGCTAATTACATTCAGGCAAGATTAAATGGACATTACAAAACTCTGTACTCTGGAGAAAAAGGAAGAGCTGCTCATGAAATGATTATCGATTGTAGAGACTTCAAAGAATTTGGTATAGAAGTAAAGGATATTGCCAAAAGGCTTATCGATTATGGTTTCCATTCTCCAACGGTTTCTTTTCCTGTTGCAGGAACAATGATGATAGAACCTACAGAAAGTGAGAGTAAGGCTGAACTCGATAGATTTTGCGATGCGATGATTTCCATCAAACAAGAAGTCGAAAAATGCGATAAAGACAATCCTAACAATGTGCTTAAAAACGCCCCACATACAGTGGCAATGCTGACAGCAGAAACCTGGGAATTTGATTACAGTAGACAGGTAGCAGCATTTCCTTTACCATTTGTGGCTGAAAACAAATTCTGGCCTTCGACACGAAGAGTGGATGAAGCTTATGGCGATAGGAATTTAACTTGCACTTGCGCTCCTATAGAAGCCTATATCTAGATAATTTTTTAATTTTATAACTACAACAGCCTCAGATTTTATAATTTGAGGCTATTTTTATCTTGAAAACTTAGCCTATTGAAATGACATTAACCAAAAATGAAAGAGAGCAGCTTTTAGAATTTATAAAATTGCGTTATATCGATTATCATGATATAAGGTTACTTATAGCCAAAGATCTCGAAGACGATATCACAAAGCAAATGAAAGAAGAGGAAACGCTTTCTTTTGAAGATGCGCTTGAACAGGCTTATAAAAAATATGGGGTCATTGGATTTTCAGATGCCTCTGAAAAGTACATGAAGAAAATTAGAAAGCATTCTTTTAAATTTCTTTTAGAAGTAGTCAAAGCAGAATTATCTACAGTCAAATTTTGGTTGTATTCAAGTTTGTTTTTTATAGGCACTTACACCCTTTTGTTGTTTCTCGATTTAAACCCATATATCTATGCTGGCGGATTCTTAGTTGTCTTAATTTTAGGACTAATTTTTTCTTTTTCAAAGCTCCATAAACACATTAAAGAACAAAAGAAAAAGGAAAGCTTCTATTATTTTGATGAGGTAATGCTTTCCAATAATTCTATTCTTTTCCCAGCGATCTACTTACCCTTAGCTTCAGCGACAAACCTTTGGTGGGTTACCAACACTCCCGCTTTGTCTATGGCTATTCTGGCTCTTTCTACAACTATTTCTTATACCGCTATTTACCTATTCATATTCAGTATTTATCAAAAAAGACAGAATATAATCAACACTTATAGGTCAAATTATCTATTAGAAAAAACGAATTATAATTTGAATCTTATCTAAATCAAATTCAGAATCGCTTCACTATAGGTTTAAAATCTATTAATTTTGGATTTGAGTTTACAATTTAATTACATTAACTGTACCTTGCAATAAATTTATAACGTACATGAATGCTATAAAAATCGTTGGTGTTGGGAGTTATATCCCAGAAATGATTAAGAAGAATGAAGATTTTTTAAAAAACAAATTCTTCAATCAAGATGAAACTGCTTTTGATGCAGACCCAGAAGTAATCATTAAGAAGTTTAAGGCGATCACAGGTATTGAAGAAAGAAGATATGTAGATGATGAACTTAAAACTTCAGATATTGCCACGTTTGCGGCTGAAAAAGCTATTCAAAATGCGGGTATAGATCCAGAAACTCTTGATTATATTATAGTAGCTCACAATTTTGGAGACGTGAGTCATAACAAACAGCAAGCTGATACAGTGCCGAGTCTTGCTTCCAGAGTTAAAGAAAAATTACAAATTGAAAATCCTAGCTGCGTAGGTTATGATCTTTTATTTGGATGCCCTGGCTGGATAGAAGGTTGCATACATTCATTTGCTTTTATGAAAGCAGGAATGGCTAAACGCTGCTTGGTTATAGGTGCAGAAACCCTTTCCAGAGTTGTAGATCCAAACGACAGAGACAGCATGATTTATGCTGATGGTGCTGGAGCCACTATTTTTGAATTAAACGATTCTCAAGGTGGTATTCTATCTCACAAAACAGCTACTTACGCCAAGTCTGAAGCTAATTTTATATATTTTGATAAGTCGTTTTCTCCAGATCGAGAAGATGATAGAGCTTACATCAAAATGTACGGTAGAAAGATTTATAATTTTGCTTTATCTAAGGTTCCAGAAGCTATGAAAGCCTGTCTTGATGAAAGTGGAAAATCTATCACAGATTTGAAAAAAATCTTTATACACCAAGCCAACGAGAAAATGGATGAAGCTATTGTACAACGATTTTACAAACTTCACGACATGGAGGCTCCTAAAGGTATTATGCCGATGAGTATCAATAAACTTGGTAACAGTAGTGTCGCTACTATTCCAACGCTTTATGATCTATTTTTGAATGGAGATTTTGGAGATGAACGTTTAGAACCAGGAGACATCGTCATGTTTGCAAGTGTTGGCGCTGGAATGAATATCAATGCGATAGTCTACGAAATATAGACTACAGATGTACGAAAACACTTATCCCGAAAAACGCTTTCGAATTACACTAGAGTTTTTGAAAAATCACACACCTCCCCCATCTCAAATTTTGGATCTTGGTGTTGAAAATCCGTTTTCAGAATTACTATTGTCTGAAGGATATCATGTTGAAAATACAAAGGGCCAGGATTTAGATGAAGATCAAAGTCAGCTTAAGTCCTCTTCATTTGAAATTACAACGGCCTTTGAAATTTTTGAGCATTTGCTTTCCCCTCTGGAAGTGTTGAAAAGTTTACAAAGTGACTATTTGTTTGCAAGTGTCCCGCTAAAACTCTGGTTCGCCAAAGCTTACCAAAGCAAAACCGATCCCTGGGACAGGCATTATCATGAATTTGAACAATGGCAGTTTGATTGGTTACTCGATAAAGCTGGATGGGAAATAGTAGACTCTGTAAGCTTTACTCATCCTGTCAATAAAATTGGTTTTAGACCTCTGTTAAGATTATTCACTCCCAGATACTATCTTGTGTTTTGTAAGAGAAAATCCTAGAAATTGGAGATAGCCGTTATCATACCTGCTTATAATGAGGAAAAGGTCATCAAAGACTGTTTAGATTCTCTTCTGAATCAAACCTACCCAGCCAAACACATACTAGTAGTAGATGATGGGTCAACCGATTCTACTGCCGATATGGTAGAGTCCCTTTCGAAACTTCACGCTAACTTAAGTATTATATCCAGAGAAAAAAGCTTAACTCATCAGCCTGGGAGTAAAATTGTAGAAGCATTTAAGTTTGGTTTAAGAACCCTGACCACAACATTTGACATCCTCTGCAAATTTGATGCTGACTTAATTTTTCCCCATAATTATTTAGACGTTTTAGCAAAAGCTTTCCAAAAGAATCCCAAATTGGGCATGTATGGAGGCTTTTGTACTGTTTATAACAATGGAAATTGGAATATTGAGCAACTCACCAATTCAGATCATCTTCGCGGAGCATTGAAAGCTTACAGAAAAGAATGTTTTCAGAACATCGATGGACTAGTATCAGCCATGGGTTGGGATACTATCGACGAGATGAAAGCAAGATTTTATGGCTGGGAAGTAGAAACCGATTCAGAACTGTTGGTCAAACATCTTAAGCCCACTGGACAGCAGTATAAAAATGATTTACCTCAACTTTTTGGAATCTCTTTATACCGAATGAGGTATAGTAAGTCCTTGGCTTTATTGACTTGCTTAAAAATGGCGAAGAATAAGTCTAGTTTTGGCTTTTTTCTAAAGTCAATGAAATCTTTCCTAGCCGGTCATTCAAAAAAAAACACCTTTCTGGTAACTGAACCAGAAGGTGCTTTTATAAGAAAGTATAGATGGTCTAAAATAAAAGAGCGTCTATTCTAAAACTTCAGTAATAACGCTTCCCGTAGCACCATTTGGAAGTTCGATTCCCAAAAGTGCTGAAATGGTTGGAGCGATATCTGGAATGTAATACCTGTTGTATGTTTTTCCTGATTTTATTCCGTTCCCAAACATCAATAAAGGGGCTTGAGTGTCATAATTATTCCCGCTACCGTGTGTTGAGCCTTTTCTTGAATAAGAAATGTAAGAGTTATCCAAAACGTAAACTACATCTCCACTTCTTTTCTGATGAAAGCCTCTTAAGACAAGTTCAGCAGGACTCCCACTGAAATCACTATTTTCAAGCATTTCACGTGTATAGACTTTATCTATGTTTTTATACTGGAGTAAAAAATGCTTTGCTTCATTTTGGGCAGCAACAAATTCAGAATAGGTTTTGAACTTTGAATAATCAAAGAAAATTTGATTATTATATATACTTTCGATGACATCATTCAATCCGAAATTTGAACTCAAATGCGCTTCTAAAGCAGTCTTCATATCATCGGTTTCAAAGTATCCTGCTGGAATTTTTTCATCTTTAAGGAATTGCGGCACATGAACAGCACCGTGATCTGCTGTTAAGAAAATTGTATAGTTCCCTTTCCCAACTTGCTCGTCTAGAAACTTTAATAAATCGGCTACATTTCTGTCTAATCTTACGTAAGTATCTTGAATTTCTTTAGAATTAACCCCAAAGTTATGCCCTACGTAATCAGTGCTTGAAAAGCTCAAAGTAAAAACGTCGGTAAACTCGTCTTGACCAAGCTCTTCACTCAAGATAGCTTCTTTAGCAAAGTCTAAAAGCATATCATTACCATAAGGAGTTGATCTTAATATGCTATAATTACTGTTTTTCTTAGCTAGTTTTTTAAGGTCATAGGGAAATGTAGCCTCTTTTTTTCCTTTAAAGCCATTCTCATAATTATTAAGGTCTGAACCGCTTTCCACATAAGTAGATATGTCTTTGTAAGTATCCCAGGTTCTGAGATAGTCTTTAGCTACATCAGACGAATTAAATTCATTAACCCATTTTGGCAGGGCATCCATATAGAAATTTGAACTA
>CAZOAD010000086.1:6157-8321 GCA_964577705.1 uncultured Mesohalobacter sp. | reverse complement strand
TTGGAAACTTTTTATCGTGTCTCCATTACTGGTTATTTTCTTTTTACTTTTTCAAATCGAAACTAAAGCCCAGATCAAAGAAGCAGATCCTTCATTGACTGTTGATAATACTTCAAATTTTGAAAAAGAATTGGCAGGCATTGAAAACGCTGAAAACTTCATCATTAATGGTAAAAAAATAGCTAAAAAAAGGCTTGCTGAAACCTATATTCCCGTGGATGATTTTAAATATGATGGCGCCTCTAAGACGCTTTCGGTAACTACTAGATCAGAGTTTTCCAAACCTTACTATTCTGATAACTTGACAATGCTCAAGGAAGTTCAACTTAGTCTTACAGACAAAGCCTTAGGTGAATTTGTGTACTTCATGATCTCAAGTGACTATAAAGTAGCGACTATGAGAATTGAAAACATTAAAACTTCAGAAAACACAAAGAAACCCCTATTAAATAAAAATATTTCTCTTTCTAATATGCCTTCCACATCCGAAAAGGGGCTCTTAGACTATAAGAGTAAGTACAGTGCTCAGAATATGGTTATGATTGTAGATGGTGTAAAAGCAAATAAAGGGGAGCCAGTAAATATTGATACAGATCAGATAGAGACTGTAGAAATTCTCAAATCGCCTGAAGAGCTTAAGACTTTAGGTTACAATTCAAATTTCATCGATGCGGTAATTAAAATTACAACTAAGACTAAGAAAGAGACAATTATCAATGCTTCTCAACTTCATAATTCTACCCTTAACTACAGTAATAAGTTTCCCAATCAAAACATCGTATTTACTTTAGATGGCAAAGAAATAGAGGAAAGTCAGATGTCCACGATTGCCCCTGATGAAATTAAATCTGTAACGGTGATCAAGGATTCAAAACAACTGAAAGCAAAAGGCTACAACCCTGAAGAAATGGATGTGCTTGTTTATATTTCATCAAAGAAAAAAGAAAATACTACACAAAATAAAGTCCCTAGACTTGATAGAAAAGGTAGTAAAAGTATGAACAAAAGTCAAGTCATCTATATCTTAGATGGTAAAGAATTAGATGATGATGAAATAAAAAATGTTGATCCTAAAGACATCCAATCTATGGAAGTTGTAAAGTCTCAAAATGATATCAAAAAGGCTGGTTATGATCCTAATAAAATCGATGGGATAGTTAAGGTTACTACAAAAAGTAGAGACTCTAAACAAGCCGACAAAATCAAAATTTATTAAACTTAATTTAAAACCAAATTGCTATGATTAACTCAAACAAATACCTACAATTCAAATGTAAAACCTTAATCTTCTATCCGTTATTGATTGTAAGTTTTCTATTTTCTCATTTGTCGACTAAAGCACAAGTAAAAGAAATAAATACAACCACTGAAGCTTCTAATTTTGAAAACAAACTTAAAGACATCGATGATGCTGAACATTTTGTCATAAATGGTGAAAAGGTGGATAAAAAACAACTTGTCGAGAAATATATTTTAGTCCAAGAATTTCAATACGACGAGAATTAAAAGACGCTTTCTATATCTACACCAAAAGATTTTCCAGAGCTTTACTATTCCAATTTATCAAAATTCCCAGAGGAAATTAAAAAACGGAATGAGGATAATTTTTTAAAAGGTTTTACCTATTTCCAATTGACGTCTGATGATAAAATTTCTGCTGTGAAAATAAATGACCATCAATTTTCAGACAGTGATCAGATTGCCACTAAAGCAAACAAAAACACTGCAAAGCTGGATGATAAAAACACCGTTTATTTAGTAGATGGAAAAGAAGTCAATAAAGACGAGCTCAACAGAATTATTCCCGAACAAATCGAAGCTGTTAACGTCAAGAAGTCGATTTCCTTAATTAAAGCTAAAGGTTATAATACTGATAGGATAAAAGGAATTGTAGAAATCACAACCAAAAACTAGTGTAACCCACTTCATCAAAAACTATCATCCAATTAAAAACCCCCAGTCAAAGATATGACTGGGGGTTTATCATTTAGTGAATTTCCTAGTTAAGACCCACACATTAGGCAGTCGTCGCCTTCAGACTCTTTGGATTGTTTGATCAAAGCTTTGAGTTCTTCAGGACTCAATGACGAATCATCTGAAACACTGACTTGCTGGGTCTGGGCTTCCTGAAAGGTTTTAGCCGCTTTCTCAGCTACCTGGCTTG
>CAZOAD010000086.1:0-6147 GCA_964577705.1 uncultured Mesohalobacter sp. | reverse complement strand
AAAGACGTTGCCTTCTTTTTTAGCTAAGCTTCTCATGTGATCTTTTAAGATTTACATAAGAAACCCCCAGTCATAAATATGAACTGAGGGATTTATTATTCAATAAATTTCTTCTTGATTAAGACCCACACATCAGGCAGTCGTCGCCTTCAGACTCTTTGGATTGTTTGATCAAGGCTTTGAGTTCTTCTGGGCTCAAAGAGGAGTCATCTGAGACACTGACTTGCTGGGTCTGGGCTTCCTGATAGGTTTTAGCCGCTTTCTCAGCTACCTGGCTTGGGACTTCTTTCTCTTTCTTTTCGTTCTTCAACGTAAACTTAATCGCATCGACAGCAGATTTCGTTCTGAGGTAATACATTCCCGTTTTTAAGCCGCTCTTCCAGGCATAGAAATGCATCGAGGTCAATTTAGCAAAGGTCGCCCCTTCCATAAATAAGTTAAGCGACTGAGACTGATCGATAAAGTAACCTCGCTGTCTGGACATATCGATAATGTCTTTCATTGAAAGCTCCCAAACTGTCTTGTACAATTCTTTGATATCATCTGGAATAATGTCGATGTTTTGTACAGAACCATTGGCTCTCATAATCGCATCTTTGACGTCATCATTCCACAGACCTAAGCTTACAAGGTCTTTCAATAAGTGTTTGTTCACGACAATAAACTCTCCAGAAAGGACTCGTCTGGTGTAAATATTGGACGTGTAAGGCTCAAAGGCTTCGTTATTACCCAAAATCTGAGAGGTAGAGGCGGTTGGCATTGGGGCCATCAATAGAGAGTTACGCACACCGTGTTTTTTCACTTTGTCTCTCAATTTGCTCCAGTCCCAACGACCGCTCAAGTCTTTATCTTTTAAGCCCCAAAGGTTGTATTGAAATTCTCCTTTACTAATTGGCGATCCTTCGTAAGACGAATAAGGGCCTTCTACTTTAGCCATTTCCATAGAAGATTCTACAGCGGCAAAGTATAAGGTTTCAAAAATCTCCTGATTCAGTTTTTTAGCTTCATCCGATGTAAAAGGGAGTCTCAACATAATAAAGGCATCGGCTAAACCTTGGATGCCCAAACCAACCGGTCTGTGTCTCATGTTGGAATTTTCTGCTTCTTTTACTGGATAGTAGTTTCTATCGATCACCTTGTTGAGGTTTCTGATGACCTGTTTAGTGATTTTATAAAGTTCTTTGTGATCGAAGCTGTCGTTCTTTACAAACATCGGTAAAGCGATAGACGCCAAATTACATACCGCCACCTCATCTGGACTGGTATATTCCATGATCTCAGTACAAAGATTCGAAGATCGAATCGTACCTAAGTTTTTCTGGTTCGACTTGCGGTTAGCAGAATCCTTATAAAGCATATAAGGCGTTCCTGTTTCAATTTGAGATTCTAGGATCTTTTCCCATAACTCTCTCGCCTTGATGGTTTTACGGCCTTTGTTTTCGCTTTCGTATTTTAGGTATAAGTCTTCAAACTCCTCTCCGTGTATATTATAGAGACCTGGGCATTCATTTGGGCACATCAGCGTCCAGGTAGAATTTTCTTCCACGCGCTTCATAAATAAATCGGGAATCCACATTGCATAAAACAAGTCACGCGCTCTCATTTCTTCTGCTCCGTGGTTTTTCTTAAGGTCTAAAAAGCTAAAAATATCTGCATGCCAAGGCTCTACGTACATAGCAAAAGACCCTTTTCGTTTTCCACCTCCTTGATCTACATATCGTGCCGTATCATTAAATACTTTAAGCATCGGCACAATTCCGTTGGAGGTACCGTTGGTTCCAGCAATATAAGAGCCTGTTGCTCTGATGTTGTGTATAGATAGACCTATACCTCCGGCAGATTGTGAAATTTTAGCCGTTTGCTTTAAGGTATCATAAATACCATCTATACTATCGTCTTTCATGGTCAGCAGGAAACAGGATGACATCTGTGGTTTTGGGGTTCCCGCATTAAATAGAGTAGGTGTAGCGTGAGTAAAGTATTTTTTGGACATCAACTCGTAGGTTTCCAGAGCGGATTCTAAATCTTCACCATGTATACCAATAGAGACACGCATCAACATATGTTGCGGACGCTCTGCTATCTTACCGTTCAATTTTAAAAGGTAAGAACGCTCTAAGGTCTTAAAACCAAAATAGTCGTAGTTAAAATCCCTACTGTAGATAATTCTCGAATCGATTTCATCTTTATTATCGTTGATGATTTTATAGACCTCATCATCGATAAGCGGAGATTTTTTATTGTTACGCGGATTAACATACTCATATAGGTCTGTCATCACTTCACTAAAGGTCTTCTTCGTGTTCTTGTGAAGGTTGGACACCGAAATACGTGCTGCTAAATGCGCATAATCCGGATGACTCACAGTCATCGTAGCCGCAATTTCTGCAGCAAGGTTATCTAGCTCACTGGTAGTCACGCCATCATACAGACCCTCTATCACTCGCATGGCTACTTTAGTAGGTTCTACAAGTGGATTGAGTCCATAACAAAGTTTTTTAATTCGTGCTGTAATCTTGTCGAACATTACAGGCTCTTTTTGTCCATTTCTTTTGATGACGTGCATAATCTAGTAGTTTTATTGTGAATTCATTTATTTCTATTGCTTCTATAGTTTCTTTTGCTCAACGGTTTCTATAGCTGCTATTGTTTCTGTTGTTCCTTTGGTATCTATAGTTGTTGTAACTTTATATATACTAGTTAACTTTTTCTATTGCTTGTAAAAAATTATTGATCTTTATTCCTAACTTTTGAATACGCTCTCGCAGATTATAAAATAATTCTTTGTCTTTTAAAGACCCCGTCTCGTATAACATTTCTAAGTGATCTACAGTTTCGTCATTGGAGGATAATGCATAAATTATAAATCTTACATGATCATTTTTATAACGTCTTCTTCCATACCCTTCAACTATATTTGACCTTACCGATTTCATTGATCTTCTTATTTGACTAGCCTCCTCATACATTTCATATTTAGGTAACTGCAAAGTCATTCTATGAATATCAATAGTTAAATCACGAGCCAATTGCCATATTTCAAGGTTACGATAGCTCACAGACTCTGTGTTTATTTTTTGCTATGGTTACTATGGTTTCTATCGCTTCTATGGCTACTATAGTGGCAATAGTGACCATAGCTACCATAGCTACCATAGATTCATTTAAAAATCAGCGTCAAAGCTAATTTTACTGTCTTCTTCCTTGTTTTTATTCATGACGCCTGCTTTTTGGTATTCTCCAACACGTTTTTCGAAGAAGTTGGTTTTGCCTTGAAGTGAAATCATATCCATAAAGTCAAAAGGATTGGCAGTGCCATATTCCTTATCACAACCCAATTCGAATAGAAGTCTGTCTGCAACAAACTCTAAATATTGGGTCATCAGGTTAGAATTCATACCAATCAAGCTTACTGGAAGTGATTCAGTAACAAATTCTCTTTCAATATTTAGCGCATCTACAATAATTTCACGGATACGTTCTTTAGGCACTTTGTTCACCAGGTGCTCGTTGTGCAAGTGCACAGCAAAGTCACAGTGTACACCCTCATCTCTGGAGATCAACTCGTTGGAGAAGGTAAGTCCTGGCATCAAACCACGTTTCTTCAACCAGAAAATAGAACAAAAGGCACCAGAAAAGAAGATTCCTTCAACAGCTGCAAAAGCGATAAGGCGCTCTGCAAACGAATCGGATTCGATCCATTTCAAAGCCCAGTCTGCTTTTTTCTTTATCGCTGGGAAGTTTTCGATAGCTTTAAATAAAAGGTCTTTTTCTTTGTCGTCATCCACGTAAGTATCGATCAACAACGAATAGGTCTCAGAATGGATATTTTCCATCATGATTTGGAAGCCATAGAAAAATTTAGCTTCTGTATATTGAACTTCATTCACGAAGTTTTCAGCTAAGTTTTCATTGACAATTCCATCGGAAGCGGCAAAAAAGGCAAGAATATGTTTTATAAAATATTTCTCATCTTCATTGAGTTTGTTTTTCCAATCGGATAAGTCTTGATGCAAATCAATTTCTTCTGCAGTCCAGAAACTCGCTTCACATTTTTTATACCATTCCCAGATGTCATGATGTTTGATAGGGAAGAGTACAAATCTGTTTTCATTTTCTTCTAAAATGGGTTCCATCTGAGCCATAGGGTTATGATTTTGAGAGGTTTATTATTTAATTTTGATCTAAACAAATATGAAAATAAATGCCTGAAATTTCCCGGAATTTAAATGAAAGTTATCCACAAAGTTATCCACAATTGCTTCAAATGCCTACCAGATAAGACCTTGGTACTTCAATTATTTTCAATTTTATGAATTGTTGAATTTTAAAAATACTGAGAAATGCTACGAATTGATTTCGTTTGCTCGCTGCTCCAATTCGGTATACCAATCGTCACCAAATTTCCTAATCAGTGCATTTTTAGTGAATTTGTAGACGGGCATTTTTAAGCTTTTGCCTAAGTCGCAGGCATCGCTGCAAATATCCCAGCGATCGTAATTGACCGCCTGCAATTCTGAAAGTTTCTGAACCCGAATCGGGTAAAGTTCACAAGACACTGGTTTTTTAAAATCGATATCGCCAGCGCGATAGGCCGATTCAATTCCACACAGTGCGGTGCCGTTGTCGGTAAAGTTGACGTAGGCACATTCTTTGCCATCCACAAGAGGGGTTTCAGGCTCACCAAAGTCAGAAAGAATATGCGTCCCTTGTTCTTCGATAGATTTGATGCCTTCAGCACGTAAATAGGGTTTTACTTTAGGATAAATTGTTTTAAGGATTTCCAGTTCGTGCTCATCTAGCGGTGCTCCAGCGTCTCCCGCAACGCAACATTCTCCTTTACAGGCCGATAAGTTACAGGCAAATTCTGTATCTATAATCGATTCAGAAATAAGGGTTTTGTCAATTTTAATCATGGCGCAAAGCTAGCGAAATATTAATTTATCCATAGGGACTATTTCCTAATTAACGCTCGGACTTTTGATCGATTAATTTAACAATAATTTGATATGAAGCGATTTTAAGTGGGTTGTAAATCGATGGAGCAGGAGTACTTTTGCAAAAGATTTTAGAGTAAGAAATTATGTTCGATTTTAAACAAATTTTCACTGCAGGAATGATTCTTTTTGCTGTGATAGACATTGTAGGAAGTATCCCAATCATTGTGGATCTAAGAAAAAAAGTGGGTCATATCCAAAGTGAAAAGGCTTCTATTGTAGCCTGTATTTTGATGATTGTATTCCTTTTTGTTGGGGAAACCATCCTTAACCTCATCGGTATTGATGTGAATTCCTTTGCTGTAGCAGGGGCCTTTATCATTTTCTTTTTGGCCATCGAGATGATTTTAGGGATACAGTTGTATAAAGACGATGCTCCTGAAACAGCCGCTATTGTGCCCCTGGCCTTTCCACTTATTGCTGGTGCAGGAACTATGACTTCAATTTTATCATTAAAATCTGAATTTGACACGCCCAATATCATCGTAGCTATCATTTTAAACGTGATTGTTGTTTATGCGGTCTTAAAGTCCTCTAAAAAAATTGAAAAAATACTTGGAAAACAGGGAATTTCTGTGGTAAGGAAGATATTTGGTGTAATTTTGCTAGCCATTGCTGTCAAGCTTTTTGTTACCAATATCCAAGGCTTGTTTAATTAAACACCATATGAAGTATTTTATTTATTTTCTAATCGTTTCGGCAGTAGGCTTGCTTATTTTTAGCGGGACACTCGTCAATCCTGATGATCTTGTTGGAGATAAAAAAAGTTTCACCGGTGTGCTCGGCATACTGGTTTGTCTTTGCATTATCGTTTTACTTTTTATCTTGCTCCTTTCTCGCAAACTGAAAGAAAAATACGAGGAATAGTCTTTTTAGTATATTGTTTTCGGTTCTCAGTTAATGCTACGTTTGATAAAAACCGAGCTCCAAATTGTAATTATTCCAGATTTATTTCCTCTATTTTTTAGCTCCCCTTACACATTTTAGATCTGAAAACGAACACCTCCTTACTCTTCATTTAAACCATTCAAATGAAAACAGGTGAAACGTAAACAATTGAATTTCAAAATTTGACATTTCACCTTAGAAAATTTAATTTTTGACCAGCCCGCCTGACTAACGTTAGTCGGGTAGGTTGACCAGTTGACCA
>CAZOAD010000085.1:0-8598 GCA_964577705.1 uncultured Mesohalobacter sp. | reverse complement strand
CTGAACTCCACGTGGGCCAGTTGCTCCTTGCGGACCCTGAGGACCAGCCAGGCCTTGTTCTCCTGTATCTCCCAGTGGTCCCTGAGGACCTGTTGCGCCAGCTTCACCCTGAACTCCACGTGGGCCAGTTGCTCCTTGAGGACCCTGAGGACCTGCTATACCTTGTTCTCCTGTATCCCCTTTTGGTCCCTGAGGACCTGTTGCGCCAGCTTCACCCTGAACTCCACGTAGGCCAGTTGCTCCCTGTGGACCTTGAGGACCTTCTGGGCCTTGTTCTCCTGTATCTCCCTGTGGTCCCTGAGGACCTTCTGGGCCAGTTAACCCAATATCACCTTGTGGACCGACATCTCCCTGAGGACCTGTGAAATCTGATGTTGTAAAAGAAGTTCCATCATCAAAAATTAAAGTAAAGGTTCCATCCTCGTTATCAATTGTTGATTCTATCCCATTCCCATCTGCTCCAACTGGTCCATTTAAGGCATATAGAGCATAAGGAACGCTTAAAAATTCACTTGTACCTTCAATAGAATAGTTGGAACCACCAGTTGGATCTGTTTCAGATTTAATAAAGAATGGACCATTAGACCAATCGATTTGATTAAAGTCTCCAGATGTGATATCACCTGTTCCAATTTCAAAACTTACAAGTCCATTTTGGTTGGTTGTTGGCATGTGTATTTCTTCATAAACAAGAGTCCCAGTTGATGAGCCTTGAAGTATTCCTATCCTCATACCTACTTGAGATGAAGAGATGAGTGCATTAGAATCGTCTCTTACAACAGCCTGATAACTCATTTTCTGGGGCGCCTGAGCCAGTAAAGAATCAGAGAAACTAAAAAGGAAAGAGAGGAAAATAAGAGCTTGTAAAGTAAAGTTTTTCATAGACTAATTTTTAAAGATTTTAAAAGATTGAATTTGAGTTGTGTTTTTGTAAAGGTTTAAAAAATATACAGCTGAAGCATACTCCCTCAAATCCAAAAGTGTCTGATTTGAATCAATTTGATTTTTAACAATCAGCTTACCATTTAGATCGAATAATCGATAATTAAGACCCTTCTTAATTTCTTGATTAAAAGTGATCATCAGATATTCTGAAGTTGGATTTGGGTAAATGTATAACGAAAAAGTTGATCCAGGATCATTGACTCCTAAGGTATAAAACTCAAAAGCCTGTTGAATACCTTCACTTACAGAACCAGTAGAGCTCTCAAAAGTATTAAACACCACTTGTCCAATTGTATAACTAGAAGTACCTCCGCTGCCCTGAGCGTTTCCACCTGAGACAGGTATGGCTTGTTGCGCTACAGTTGAAATTGTAAACGCAATCACAAGAATAAATGTTAAATTAAAATTTTTCATAGCTTATATACGAGGTTAGTTCATAAAGGGTTCAAAAAAATCTAATTTTATTTGAAAATTTATTTCCTAAGTCAATTGAACTTAAGATGGTTACTATTTTTTTCACGTGGGGATTTTAAGATTACTCCTCAAACAATAAGATTACTTACTCAACCTTAAGTAAAAAATATTTAGTGTTTTGATGTGTGCAATAAGCATTTTTAAAACTTGATGTAGTTAAAAATAGAAGGATTATTAAGGAATTTTTTAGATAAATTGAATATTAAAAATTTAATGGTAAAATCTGATTTTCATTCAAATGGATAAAAAATCTAAACTGTTTTTTTAAGAGATGAATAAGAATTAGGTTACAATAAAAAGTTGTTATAAATCAAAAATTCATTTCATCACAGGTATTTCATTCGAACAAAGTGCAAGATTAATTTTTATAAAAATTAATAGTAATAATGAAGACAAAACATATGAACTAGAGCTATTCCTTTAAATTAAAAAGCCGCTTTAAAATTAAATAAAGCGGCTATAAATCTGTAACTAATAATCTATGGACTTACAAAATTTAATCCAACATTAAAAAATAAAGGATTTTCTAAATTGTTAATCATTCCAAAATCTTGGTCTCCAAAAAATCCTCTAAAGAAGTCATTATTACCATCCAATTGATCGGCATCATAGGACCAGTCCATTCTATATCCAGCTTGAACACTTGCCCAGATGTAGCCTGCAATTTTAGTTTGAAATTCTAATTTTGGTCTCACCTCTCCTCTACGGATTTCATAAGAATTTCCATCGATAGAATAATCATCTATCCTATAACTCTGTCCTTCCAAATCAAAACCAGCAAGTAATAAAGAATTTTGGTTGATATTATATCTCAGATATGCTCTTGCTGGAAATAAAATTTCGGTTCCCCACTTCCTATTGTCAGAGGTCCAGTCGAACATCACAACAGGGACATAGTTAAGATTCCCTACACGATAAGTTCTTGAAACACCTACTCCCCATCTGTAATAATCATTGACTCTTCTTCCATATACGGCAGCAGCACTGTAACGAATCGTGCTCAGTGACTGGAATTCGTCTAAGCCATAATTACCACTCAGATCCATTTGACCTTGAAAAACGATGAAATCTTTTTCATTAAGAGGGAAGAAAAAGGTATTTGTCCAATTGATGTTTCTTAAACCGTCTTCGTTTAATATTTGACCCAATGTTCTGGCTTGTGTTCCATCAGGAAGGATCACTGGGCTCTGAGGAGAATTTAAATTTTCACTGATATTGTATCTGGTATCCATAAAATTAATCCCCGATTGCCACACAAAGCTACTTTTGGAGATAATAGGGATATTGGTATTGAATCTAAATCCACCTGTAAATTTTGCTGTACCAGCTTCATTGACTTCTGGATTCTCTTCATCTACATCAAATCCATTGTTGAGCGTTTGAGGAAAACGAACTTCAGAAAATTCATAGTCGTAGGGCATTTGTGCGTCAAAACTAACACCGATAAATTTTTGAGGACTCATTCCTGAAATAGTAGGCTTGGCGTAACGTTTTACTGGAGTGTCATCTTCAAGTTCGAAATCATCGTAAATACTGTAATCCTCTTCATCATCCTGAGCATGAATGGAAAATATGCTCGACACAAGTAATAAGAGCATCAAAAAATAATTGTAAGTATTTTTCATATTTATTTTAGTTTTAAGCTAAAAAAACTGCTGAAACTGTTTAGGTCGCAGCAGTTTAGGTTAAATTGATTTTTATTTTTTTCTGGTTAATCTTCGCCAAGTGTCGGTTCTACCAAAAGTTTTCATTCCGACATACCCGCGTATGTCTAAGGTATTTTCATCTTTTAAATTTATCACACAATCATAGGTTGTACCATTTTGTGGGTCATAAATGGTTCCTTCTTCCCAAACACCATCACCCTTGTAAACGAAATCCTTTAACATTCGATACCCTTTTATAGGCACATCTTGCATACTTTCATCAGGATTGTTTTTATCTACTTTGGCTTCGCCTGTATCTGGATCAATAGGCTCTCTAAGCCAGACTATCTTACCATAAAACTTATCGTCTATTTTGTCTATTTTGACTTTTACCTTTCCATTACTGGGTTCCCAAACCCCTACTATGGCCTCTGCATCTTGTGCAAAGCTTAGGTAACCAATTAAAAAAAATGTGATTAAAAAAAGTTTAGTATTCATAGTTATTAGTATTAAATTATTTTAGGGTTTCTACTTCAAAAGTAACTTGTAAATCGAAAATGACATCGTCATAAAAATCTTCTTGCAGCATATCAAAATCTCCAACAAAAGTGATGCGCTCATCTGCAAAAGCAGTTTCTAGCTCTTCCTGCTTATCTGCAACCTGAAGGTCATAACTTTTGTCTGGTTGAATATTCATTTCCAACAATCCAATTCTGGTCATGCTGGTGTATTTAGATTTCATTTCCATGACCATTTTACCAACTTTAGGAAAATCCATCCCAGAACGAGGCTTAATGTTAATAGCTGTAATCCTGGCTTTTTCTACAACAACATCTCCATCAATCCCTGAAAAAAGATCATTCAATGAAAATTCCCAAGTAGCGGTTGAGGTATTGGAACCTTCAAATAATGGACCAACAGCCTTAAGATCAAGAACTGGAGTTGATATTTCGTGCTTTTCAGTTTCTACCGAACAAGAAACAGTGAGGTATGCGATAAATAAGAGAGATAGGATTGGTAATAATTTAGATTTCATTGTATGTTATGTTTTTAACAAATCTATATAAAAATAGTATTATTATTCACTTTCTTCAAAAATAAGAGATGTTTTTTCTGAATTAAACATGGATTGAAGAAGTAAATTATTGATATGTAATCTATTAAGCATAGAAAATTCTATTACTTCATAATTTTAAACTTTAATTTTACCGATAAACCAAAACATAATATCAAATTAAGAAAGGCATAAAATTCTATCCAGAAATCGATCATAACCGGCCCAAATCAAATACAATAGAGGAATACCTAACTAAAAAAACCTACTCAAAGTAAGTAGGTTTTTATTCAATACAGATGCTATTCACGTGACTAAATCTTCTACCATTGGTTTTCCATAACAAAAATTATTCTCTGCAGACGATATACCATCTAGACTTATGAACTGTTACCAACTCTATCGTCTTATTCTTGCCAATTTAAACAATATACTTTTTAAAATAACATCCTTAAATTTAATTCACAGCAACTAATTCACCTGTCTCTTAATCCATTCTTTGACATGTTCCAAAACTTCGGGAGACATGGTTTGTTCTATAACCCCATATTCGCTTATATCACCAGTTTCACTTTCTTGCAGTAGATGATTTAAACCTTCAAATTCTTTAATCTCAACGTGTTGATTTCCTCCTTTTTTCAGTTCCAGTTCAATAGCTTCTAAATTTTCTTTAGAAGAAACTTGAAAATCTTTGCTGCCTCCTATAGCAAGGACAGGACAATTCACTAAACTGAGGTATGTGGAAGGCTTATTCCTAAGAATTCCTAATAGCTCTCTAGAAGATAGTTGTTCTGCCATAGCCATCAGTTCTTTTTCCATCATGACATCGGCATAATGATCTGCAAAAAACACACTGAGTTCGTCTTTCATTTGTTGACCTTCGGCTTCGGTGGATAAAATAAAATCGTAGGTTGTGGATAGCATTTCATTGGATTTTTCAACTTGGGTATCGTTGAGACCTCTTAGTTTCAAAAAATCTGCTCTTTGCTTGAGCATCATTTTATTACCATCAATCCCTGGAGCAGCCAACAAAACTAAAAAGGAAATTTCTTCTTTGGTTGCGAGTCTTGGCGCTAGTATACCACCCAAACTATGTCCAAGCAATCCAATTTTTTTCGAATCCACTTCGGGACGTTTTTTTAAATAATCAAATGCAGATTTTACATCAGCGATAAGATCGTCCAGACTTGCCTCTTGAAATTCACCTTCAGATTGACCGACCCCCCTTTCATCAAATCTTAGGACTGCAACTCCGCTCTGGGTCAATTCATGAGCCAGAAGAAGAAAAGGTTTGTGTCCCATGATGTAACTGTTTCTATCCTGAGGACCGCTACCGCTTATCAAGATGACAGCTGGATAACTCCCTTTTTTATCAGGTAAGGTTAGTGTTCCTGATAAATGAATACTATCGGTTTCATTCCTAAATTTTATCTCTTCTTCATAATAATCGTAAGGCGGCATTGGTTCTTGAGGTCTGTTCAATTTAGTATTTCCTCGTATTAAATTCAGTTTAAGTGACAATCCATTTTGAACAAAATTCCCTACGATAGTATCTGTTGTAGACCACTTGCCTTGATACCTTATACCTAGAGGCTTGAGTTCTATAGATAAAAGTGAATCTACAAAAGATGTGGAAGTCGATTTAAAATCACTAAGGGATTGAGCTGGAACACTCAAAGAAGATTTATAGCCATTTTCATTTTTGTACACCTGAAAATTTAGGTCTAAGGAATTTCCCTGAAAATTCAATTCTCCAGTCCAGTTTCCAACCACATCTTGAGAAAACGAAACTTGAAGAAAAATCAAGACTGTCAAAAAAGTATAAACAGATTTCATAGGTTTAAGTTTAAAGTATTTATGGGTATTTAATTTTTAAATGATAAAGAATCTCCATCTTCGGGAATCCAAACCTTATGGTTTAGTTTTTGTTCTTTAAATTTTTCTCTTAAATCACTTCTCTTTGTTGGGCAATGGTTCAAAGCTTCAAGATGGTTACAGATAGTAGTTCCGAAATTCAGATTTGTAAATCTTAGTATATCTTCTATAGTCATCAAGATCGGCTCATAGTTATCTAATTGAGCAGACCCACAGGGAATCACGCTGACTTTGGGTTGATAATTCACTAAGACTTCGGCGACTTTGTCTGTCAAAATCGTATCCGAAGCCAGATAAAAGCTGGATTCTTCGGGTAATTTCAAATAAAACCCCATGACATTTCCCATGAACTCAGCTACTTTACCATAACCGTGTTGAGTTCCCCCCAGAAAGTCCTGTGCTATGCCGTACTCCAGTTCCTGTTCGACCTTCAAGCCCTTTTCCTTTAGATCTTTTGCATCCAGAACACTACACGTCACATTGAGTTGCTTTTTCTTCAAGAAATCGATCCCAGCCTCGTCGAGATGATCCGCATGTTGATGAGTCACCAATACATGAGTTACTTTTTCCAGCAAAGAACTCATCTTTTCTGGAAGCTTTACCAAAGGATTTCGTTTAGCGGGGAAACGCTTTTCTGTAAAGGCTTCAATAGTTCCTACCTCGCCTAGCATTGGGTCTATCAAAATAAAATCAGTGTTAGTTTCAAGAATCGCAGTAGCATTTCGTAAGTGGTGATAGATCATTATTCTGAATTTGTTTTGAGTTAAGTGTTTGTCCAAAGATAATTCAACTTATAGTATAAAATAAAGTGGATGCGATTGCTTTTATTTGCAACAAAATTGACATATGCCTATTACTATAAAAGCTATTAGTTCCTCTGAAGTTGAATCACTGGTAAAACTCAGTCGAGAGACCTTCATCCAATCCCACGGACATAGTGCTAAAGCCAGTGATATTGAGCAGTACGTAGAGACTCACTTTAATACAGAAATTCTATCCGAAGCCTTAAAAGATACTAGAGTTTTTTTCAACAAAATTTATGTGGATGCTCAGTTAGCCGGGTATTCTAAACTCATTTTGGATGAGCCGAATACAAACACTCAGTTATATCCAATTGCTAAATTTGAACGGCTTTACCTACTTAAAGATTTCTACGGAATGGGTTTAGGCGAAAAACTTTTAGAACATAATTCACAAATTGCCAAACTACATCATCAAAAAGCATTGTGGATTTTTGTGTGGACTGAAAATGAAAAAGGACTTAGATTCTATCAGAAAAACGATTTTATAAAAATTGGGGTCCATGACTTTAAAATAAGTCAGCAGCACTCCAACCCAAATTATGTGATGCTTTTGAAAATTTCTGAATAAAAAACTCTCTTATTGTTATTTGGATTAATTACAAATAATTATTTTTGTAAAAAATTTTAATTATGAAACAGACTTACTTATTTTTACTCACAATGTTGTTAACATCAACCTTTCAAGCTCAAGTTGTTATTGAGGAAGACATCAATCCAGGTGTAGACAATTCAAATCCTGCAAACCTCACTATTTACGATGGAGACCTTTACCTAACAGCAGACAATGGCTCTACAGGAAGTGAACTATTCAGGTTTACTTCTGCAAATGGTGCTGAGCTTGTTGAAGAAGTTAATGCAGAAGGCAATGCTTCAGCATCAAATTTTGTAGTCTTTAATAATACTTTGTATTTCACTGCCAACGGAGATAATAGAACTGGCATCGACTTATTTTCTTTTGATGGTGTCTCTGTTGATCTTATTGAGTTGTATCCAGATCAATTCTCTGGTTTATTTAATCCATTGGTCGCCTACGATAATATATACTACGTTGGCTTCGATTCAAATTTCACACCTAATCGTCTCATTTCATTCAATGGCACTACTGGTGGTGAAGTTTTGGGCTCCGGAGTAGAATCTGTTATAGGTGGTAATTTCATCGATTTTGATGGAGGCTTGCTACTTTATATGGAGTCAGATAACATAGAAGTAGGTGCAGAACTTTACTTTTATAATATAGATTCAGGAGAATTTAGTCTCATAAAAGATATTGATCAAGGAACCGGGGGATCCAGCATCAGTGAATTTACTAAATTGGATAACGAGGTTTACTTCGAAGCAGAATCGGATTTATGGAAAACCGATGGTACAGAAAATGGAACAGTACTAGTACAGACAGTAATTGATGCTGGCGTTACGAATGTTCGAGAATTTTTTGAATGGAACAATGAATTGTACTTTGAAGGAGATAACGGCAATGGAGACCAGCTATGGAAGTACAATCCTACTACAGATGCTCTCACTCAATTGAGTTTTATAAGTGGTGATAATGAGAATCATGATCCAAGTGATTATGTCATTTACGATGGTTTTTTATATTATTCTGCAGAAGATGGCAATGATAACGAAACTCATCTTTGGAGAACAGATGGAACTTCTATAGAGCAACTCAATGATTTTTTCATTAGTGTATCAGAATTAAGTGTTTTTGAGGATAGAATTTTCTTTAGAGCCGAAGAAGAAGGTGTTACAGGTAATGAATTATATTCTTTAGATCCTAATACCCTCTCAATTCAAAACTTGA
>CAZOAD010000084.1:0-8677 GCA_964577705.1 uncultured Mesohalobacter sp. | reverse complement strand
GGAACCATAACCATCTGTTCTTTGGCGGGGGTTAGGTTCGGAACAGATTTAATTTGGGCGCTGGTACTGTCTATTCTTGCCACCATCGTTTTACAGAATATGTCGGCTAGAGTGGGTCTGGTGACTCAAAAAGACTTAGGTACAGCGATGCGTGACATCGTGAATCAGCCATTTTTGAAAGCTTTACTCATGTTTTTAGTGGTGTTGGCGATCGTTTTCGGTAACGCTGCTTATGAAGCAGGAAACATCAGTGGCGCAGTGATGGGTTTTTCGGTTATTTATGCCGATACGCAAATTAATTTCGGGGACTTGGAGTTTAATTATTTACCATTGATTATTGGGGCTATTTGCTTTTTGATACTGAATTTGAACAGTTATAAAAAGATAGAAAAACTTCTGATTGTTTTGGTGGTATTGATGAGTTTATCCTTTCTGGCCACTGCTTTAATCACTAAACCTGATTTCATCTCATTACTGGAAGGAATTGTTCTTTTCAAAATGCCATCAGACTCTTTAACTACTGTATTAGCTATTGTGGGAACCACAATTGTGCCTTATAATTTGTTTTTGCATTCTTCTGTTGTTCAAGAAAAGTGGAGTGGTGTAAAAGGATTGAAGCTTGCCAAACTGGATTCAGCCATTGCCATTGGTTTGGGTGGTTTGGTTTCTATTGCAGTGGTAGTCACCGGTTCCAATATTCCTAAAGAACAGTTGCGATCTATTTTGGACATGGCAGAAACACTCGAACCTTTATACGGAGTATACGCCAAGTATATGCTGGGCTTTGGGTTCTTTGCTGCGGGAATAACATCAACTCTCACCGCTGCTTTGGCAGCTGCTTATGTTTTGAAAGGCTGTTTGGGTTGGAACATCAACAACTCCCATCCCAAATTCAAATGGACCTGGCGAGGGATTCTCTTACTTGGGGTCTCTTTCTCTTCTTTTGGTATTAATCCTATTGAGTTGATTCAAATTGCTCAAGTGAGCAATGCTATTTTGCTTCCGTTTATAGCTATACTCTTATTAGCCATCGTATCCAACCAAAAGCTGATGGGGAATTATAAAAACACAAGCTTTCAAAATATAATTGGTGTTATGATCATCTTGTTTTGTTTGTTTTTGAGTGTAAAGAGTTTGTTTTTTATTTTAATGTAAAGTAAGCTTAATATGTTATTGATAAGTTGCTTATTCAACTTATAATTAACTAGTAAGTCTTAAATCTAGAGTCATCTTTAAAAACAATAGTATGAATTTTTTTCTGAAAATTTTTCTTGCAATCACATTGATAATTTCAACCTGTACATTTGCTCAACCCGATAGAGAGGCTAACGGAAAAAATTTCGCTACCCGATCGGAAGTGATTGGTCAGCACGGAATGGTGGCGACCAGTCATCCGTTGGCTACTCAAATTGGACTAGACATCTTAAAACAGGGAGGTAATGCTATAGATGCCGCCATTGCCGCCAATGCTGCTACAGGTCTTATGGAGCCTACAGGAAATGGAATAGGAGGCGACTTGTTTGCTATCATTTGGCACGAAAAAACTCAAAAATTATATGCCATCAATGCCAGTGGTCGGTCTCCACTAGGTTTATCCTACGATGATTTAATAAAAGAGCTGGATCAAATTGAAAAGAAAAGTATTCCACCTTACGACTTGCTTTCGGTTTCAGTTCCAGGAGCGGTGGATGGCTGGTTTGAGCTTCACCAGAAATTTGGATCACTGCCCATGGAAACCATTCTGGCCTCACCAATAGATTATGCTCAAAACGGATTTCCGGTGACTGAGGCTATATCCATGCGTTGGAGGAGCAGCGTCCCTTTTTTAAAATCGCAGCCAGGTGCTTTTGAAAGCACCTTCACTCTTGAAGGAGAAGGTCCAAAAAAAGGTGAGATTTTTAGAAATCCAGATTTGGCCAATACACTGAGTCTACTTGCTAAAAAAGGTAGAAGTGTGTTTTATGAAGGTGAGATTGCTAAAAAAATTGATCGCTGGATGAAAGAACAGGGCGGTTATTTAAGGCTTAAAGATTTTGAAAATCATACCTCAGAGTGGATCGAACCCGTGCATACCAACTACCGAGGTTACGAAGTCTATCAGGTGGGGGGGAATGTTCAGGGAACAGCCGTTTTGCAAATGCTAAATATTTTAGAGGGTTATGACTTAAAATCAATGGGTTACGGAACTGCCGAAACCTTACATGCGTTTATTGAGACCAAAAAGCTGGTTTATGAAGATAGAGCCAAGCATTACGCCGATTCAGACTTTCAAGATGTGCCTTACGATATCCTGCTGTCTAAAGACTATGCAGCAGAACGCAGACAATTGATAGGAGAGAGGGCTATGAAGGATGTCAGTTCTGGTGTAGAGGTCATAGAAAACGGAGACACTGTGTATTTGACTACAGCCGGTAGTGAAGGGAATATGGTATCCTTAATCCAGAGTAATTTTAGAGGCATGGGGACTGGCTTTGTGGTACCTGGACTTGGATTTAGTTTTCAGAATCGCGGAGAATTATTTTCCACAGATCCTCAACACCCAAATGTATATGCTCCGGGGAAACGTCCATTTCATACCATCATACCAGGATTCGTGATGAAAGACGGCAAACCTTTTTTTAGCTATGGTAATATGGGAGGCGCTTACCAGCCCATTGGTCATGTGAGTATCTTAACCAACATTATCGATTTTGGAATGAACATTCAGGAAGCAGGTGATGCCGCAAGATGGGATCATTCTGGTTCTTCAGAGCCTACAGGCCAAGTGACAGACCAATTACAAAGTACTGGGCAGGTGAACGTAGAGTCTGGAATTCCTTACGAAGTGGTTCGGCAATTACGAGCTAAGGGCCATAAGGTTGAAGTAGGTAACAGTTTCTTTGGAAGGTATCAGGGTATTCTTTATGACCATGAAAAAGGGATTTACTATGGAGCTTCAGAATCTCGAGTCGATGGACAGGCAGCGGGATTTTAGGTTGTAAAAAGCAATTCATCTGTATGTTGCTACTAAGGTTAAATCAATTGAGATTTTATTTAATCAAAAAAACAAATAATAAAATGAGAAAAAAACTACTTTTCATAGGTCTTATTTTGTTTGTCTATTCTAAAAAAGGATTTTCTCAAGATCAGGTTTCAAGTGAATTCATTTCAAAAGTGATTCAAAAAAACGGTCGTAAATTTTTGAAGAACAAAACAATTCATTCAGTTTCTATTGGAGTCTATAAGGACAATCAATCTTACACAGGACATTTTGGTGAAATCGAAAAGGGGAGAGGTAATTTGCCAACCGATGAGACTCTCTATGAGATAGGTTCTGTATCCAAAACGCTAACCGGTTATCTGGTGTCCAAAGCTGTTTTAGAAGGAAAAATAAAACTCGAAGACGATGTTAGACTCTATCTAGAAGGGGAGTATTCCAACTTAGAGTTTAACGGCAAACCCATCAAAATAAAGCATTTGCTTACTCATACAAGTGGATTACCTATGTTTCTTCCGTTAGCTATGGATGAAGTCTTTGAAAACTTAAATAAACGTGTTCCTAACCTCTACTTGGAATTAGAAAAGTCTTACAATAAGGAACTATTTCTGAAGGATCTTAGAGAAATCTCCATAACTGAAGAACCAGGAACTGTTTATTCTTATTCTAACGCAGGGGCAGAATTAATAGGTTATATTTTAGAAGTCCTCTATCAGAAAAGTATGGAGGAGTTACTCAAAGAGAGTTTCACTAGTCAACACAAAATGACGTCTACGGGAATCCGATTGGACTCTATTGAGAAGAGCAAGCTTGTCCGCGGATATTGGATGAATAATGAAACGCAATCCCCCAGTCAATTCAATTCTCTCTGGGGAACGGCAGGTGGAATCAAAATGACGATGATGGATATGATGAACTATGCGAAGCTTCAATTGGATAATGCAAATCCAATAGTTACTGAATCTCATAGGGTACTTTATGAGGGAGCCAACTCTTTAAAAGTGTCCTACTTCTGGCGTGTCTGGCAAGACAAATATGGAACTTCTTACAATCATCACGGAGGAACAACAGGTACTCAGAATTGGTTATTTATTTTTCCAAAATATGATTTAGGCATATCCATTGTCACCAATCAAAGTGGTCCGAAAATCCCAAAATTATTGAGTAAAACAGCAGGGAAACTCCTCAAAGAAATAATTAAAAATTAAAACTTGTTAGCCAGGATCGATCAAATTTCAGAGAGGCTGTCTCAGCCTGAATGGCGAGCTATTTGTTTTTGATAACTTGTGAATATTCTTCTGTTAGCAATTAGGAAGGATTGCAATATTTTATATTTTAAAATATACTATTAAATTGCCTAATTACCTTATATAATCCTAAATGAAGATACATTACAATGAGCATTGAAAAAGCATATAACCTCTGGGCAGACCAATACGATATCAACTTTAATAAAACGCGTGATTTAGATACTACGGTCACAATCAAAACGCTTTCTGACATAAACTTTTCAAATGTTATAGAGTTAGGTTGTGGAACAGGAAAAAACACAAGTTTCCTTTTAAAAAAAGCAAACCAAATTATTGGCCTTGACTTTTCTCAAGAAATGCTAAATAAAGCCAAAATGAAAATTCAGGACGAACGTGTTGAATTCAGAAAAACTGACTTGACTACAGCATGGAATATTGAAAATAGCTTCGCAGATTTAATAACCTGTAGTTTGGTTCTTGAACATATAAAGGAGTTGGATTTCATATTCAGTCAGGCTTATAAGAAGCTGAAACAGAAGGGTGTTTTCTTTATTAGCGAGCTTCATCCCTTCAAACAGTATTCTGGAAGCAAAGCCAAATTTGAAACCGATAACGGAACTCAGGAACTAGAGACTTATGTTCATCATGTGTCTGAATATTTGAAGCTAGGATCCCAAAACGGATTTAAATTGGTGGAATTGAAAGAATGGTTTGATGATGAAAATAGAGCGGGACTTCCTCGCCTTATAAGTCTGGTATTCAAAAAGACAACTAATCATCTCAAAGACTGATTCAATTTGACCTATAAGTATAATCTAATTGCAAATAATCAAGTAGAGAAGGTTTTATTCAGACTTTAAAGGGATTATATAAATCTTCTTTTATTGATATATTTAATTAATTTTTGTACCAAATTTATGATTATTGCTTAAAAAGTATTAATTTTATTTTAACAAGTGAAGTTTTTTGTTTTTGAATGTATTTGTTTTTTAATATTAAAATCTTCAAGTTTATTTTTAAGTAGAATTTATTAATGAAAGTAGAAGAATTACCAGATCATAAATTAAAACGTTTAAAAGAATTGGAAAGCTATCAATTAGTTGGGCTTTCAGGAGAGAAAGACTTCGATTTTATAACTTCGATGGCTGCTCAAATTTCTAACGCCAAAACGTCTTTAATTAGTCTTATAACAGACGAAGAGCCATGGTTTCTTTCTCACTACGGTTTAGGGCTTAATGAACTATCAAAGCTTTATGAATTATGTTCCGCAGTTAAGCTTGAATTGAATGAGCCGATAATTATAGAGGATTCTAGAAAAGTTGACTTCCATAAAGACTTTACTTCAAAAGCAATTGGTTCGAGTGTTATATTTTTTTTAGGAATACCGCTAATGTCATCTAAGGATTCCCCATTAGGATTGCTTTGTGTTATGGATGAACTACCTAAACAACTTAGTGAAACACAACTAGAGCAGCTTAAAAGTTTAGCAAAACAAACAGAAAACCTTTTTGAAAATAGAAGAAAAAGCATAAAACTTGAGATCTTGAATAAAGAACTTGAGAAAAAGAATGAGTTATTAAAAGAAACACAACTTGCAAATCGTATTGGTACATGGGAAATGGAACTGGAAACAGGCAAAACCATTTGGAGCGATATAGTTTATAAAATTCATGAGGTTCCCAAAGATTTTGACCACAATAAAGTAAATGGGATTGAATTTTATCATCCAGAATATAGGTCTAAAATCACTGAGGCCATAACAAAATGTATTGCTGACGGTACACCCATGGACTTGGTATGTCAAATGATTACGGCCAAGGGAAAGTTAATATGGGTAAGGTCTACAGGGCGAAAAATTGGAGACCATCTCATAGGTAGTTTTCAAGACATAACTGAAATAAAAAATAACGAAACTAGATATAAGTCAGTGATTGAAGGTACCGATTTAGGTACCTGGGAGTGGAATGTGCAAACTGGTGAAACTCTATTTAATGAACGCTGGGCTGAGATTCTAGGTTATTCTTTATACGAGCTTTCTCCCACAAATATAGACTCATGGATAAAACTTACTCACCCTTATGATTTAGAGGAATCTAATCGTAAGCTCAAATCTTGTTTTGAGAAAAAATCTGAATTCTACAAGATTGAAGTCAGAATGAAGCACAAAGAAGGACACTGGGTCTGGGTGAATCATAGAGGAAAAGTATTTGAGTGGACTGAAGATGGAAAGCCGTTAATGATGTATGGGACCCTGCAAGATATTACAGAAAGGAAGCATAGAGAAGAAAGGCTGAGAGTAAGTGAAGAAGCGTTTAGAGGTAATTTCGAATCTGCGGCTATTGGTATGGCTTTGTTTGATGAACACGGTAAATGGCTAAAAGTAAACGATAAGGTTTGTGAAATTTTTGGGTATTCACAAGAGGAAATAACAGAGCTTAGCTTTCATGAAATAACCCACCCAGAGGATTTAAATGAACATTTAAGGCTTCTTGATGAACTTATTAAGAACAAAAGACAACACTATCAAATAGAAAAAAGATATTTTCATAAAAACGGAGGTATCGTACACGTTCTTCTGGCTGTATCTATGGTGAAGGATAAAGAAGGTAAGGTGCTTTATTTTATTTCTCAAATCATAGATATTACCCAAAAGAAGAAGACAGAGCAAAAGTTGAAAGAAGCTATTTCGAATTTGCAAGGTATCTTACAGGCAAGTAAACAAGTATCGATTATTGCTACAGATCCAACTGGGGAAATAACTATGTTCAACTCTGGAGCAGAAAAACTACTCGGTTATAAGTCTGAAGAGTTGGTAGGCAAGAATAATTCTCTGAAGATTAGTCGAAGCAAAGAAGTAAAACGGAAAAGCAGAGAATTATCTAAAAAGTATAATAAAGACATTAACGGGTTTGAAGCTTTAGTTTATGAAGCTAAAATTGGGGTGCCAAATACAAAAGAATGGACTTACGTCAGAAAGGACGGGACTATTTTTCCTGTCCTTGTTTCTATTGACACTATACTAGATGGACAAAATGTGATTGGATACTTGGAGGTGGCAACAGACATTAGCGAGTTGAAAAAAGTAGAAATGGAGGTGAAGTCTCTTCTAGATATTACAAGTAAGCAAAATGAAAGACTTCATAATTTTGCTCATATAGTATCCCATAACTTAAGGTCTCATAGTGGAGGTATTTCTGGAATTTTGAATCTTATTGAATCAGAATATCCGGAAATTGCAAAAAACGAGCTTGTTTCTTTGCTGATAAACGGGACTGAGAATCTGAAGAGTACAGTTCATGATTTAACCGAAATTATAAGTGTTAACTTGTCAAAGTCTGATACTTCGGAAGTCAATATTTATGAGGTTGTTCAGAAGAATTTAGAGATTTTCAGCATACAGATAAAGCAGGCAGAATTTGAGGTTTTCAATACGGTTGATAAGAGTTTAACCGTGAAAGGTATTCCTGCCTATTTAGATAGTATCATGTTAAATATGATTACTAATGCCGTAAAGTATAGGAATAAAAAGAAAAAAAGTTATCTCAAAATTTATGCGATTAGTGAGAAAACTAAAGTGACTATTTGTTTTGAAGATAATGGTCTAGGTATAAATCTGAAAATGCACGGTGATAAACTATTCGGGCTTTATAAAACCTTTCATGACCACGATGACTCAAGAGGTTTAGGCTTATTTATAACCAAAAATCAAGTGGAAAGCATGAATGGAAAAATAGAAGTAGAAAGTATGGAGAATAAAGGAACAACCTTTAAAATAATATTACCAAAATGAAGAAAATAGATTTAGCTTGTATTGTTGAAGATGATCCCATGCATCTTTTTATAACCCGAAAGTATATTGAACTATCAGGGTATGTAGAAAAAATATTGGTTTGTAAAAATGGTAAGGAAGCTTATGATACGTTAAAAACCATGTTTCAAAACAGTGAAAAATTACCACAAGTGATATTTCTAGATTTGAATATGCCTATTTGGGACGGATGGCAGTTTTTAGATGAATTCACTAAAATCCACGTAGAGCAAAAAATTACTATTTATATACTGACTTCTTCAAATAATGAAGGGGATTTTAAAAAAGCCGAAAAATATGGATTAAAAAGTAATTATTTAGTGAAGCCAATTAAGCAAAGTCAATTAAAAGAAGTGTTGGCAGATCTTAAATTATAAAAATCGATCTACAATTGGGTTATGAATTTAAAAGGAGCCTTTACATGAGGTAGACAATAAAGTGAAAAAGACTTTATTTGATAATAATTATAATAACAAAACCCCCATAAACATAAAGTAAATGAGGGTTTATAGTGGAGTCGGGGAGGCCTGAGCCTCCTCCAAACCAGCAATTCAATACTTTTTTTGGTTTTTTATAAAATGCTAGCAAAACCACCACTTTATTTTTATCATTTATTAAAATTCACCAATACATCTCATGTGA
>CAZOAD010000083.1:0-8884 GCA_964577705.1 uncultured Mesohalobacter sp. | reverse complement strand
AAAAGGGGATACAGGAGAACAAGGCCCAGCAGGTCCTCAGGGAGAAACTGGTCCTCAAGGAGAACGCGGATTGCAAGGGGTTGCTGGTCCTGTAGGTCCACAAGGATCCCAAGGAGAAGCCGGCCCTCAAGGTCCTGCTGGTCCACAAGGGACACCTGGAAGTGACTTAAGTTATAGAGCAGGGTCTTCAAGTGGAACTACAACCATAGATGTAACTTTTAGTAATTCTTTGTCTAATACAAATTACACGGTTAATTTAACCAGAGTAGGAAGCTGTGCTCAGGGTGCTAGAATCTCAAATAAAACCATCAACGGATTTAGGATTAATGTAGAATATGCTCTCGGACTCCCTTTATGTACAGCCACTATAGATTGGCTTGCTGTTCCTTACAAATAAGATAGATCAGATTTTAAAAAAGCTAACTCTAAAAAAGTTAGCTTTTTTTAGTTATATACGATATTAGAAATCCAATTAATTAAGTAATTTAGGTAGTCACTTTTAATTTTAGCCAAATGAAATTTCCTTATAAAGTCTTTATTATTCTTATGTCAGCCCTAAATTTATCGGGGCAGTCCTTCAATGGCTCCTGGCAACTTGTCGAACTCAACGGTGAAAAGGTAAACGACAGAGAGGTGATTAAGATCGCCACTGATGCCTATTTTGCCTTAGGGTCTAAAAGTAACAAGGACAACTCTTTTTTAGGGGCAGCCGGAGGGGAATATAAGATTCAAAATAATCAACTTATCGAAATCAGAGATTTTGATACCTACGATGCCTCTAAAATCAATGAGGAAAGGGTCTATGAATTAGATTGGCTCAATAACAATCTCCTAAAAATTTCAGATGATACTCATAAAAAAGTTTGGGAACGTCTATCTGATGAGAATAACGCTTTGTCAGGAAATTGGGTTATCACAGGAAGATTGAGGAATGATGAAATGAAAACCATGACCCCAGGAGACCGTAGAACGATTAAAATTCTCAATGGGAAACGTTTTCAATGGGTAGCCTTCAATTCAGCAACTAAAACTTTTAACGCATCAGGCGGAGGAACTTATTCTGCCGATAATGGAACTTATATCGAGAAGATTACTTTCTTTTCCAAAAATAAAGATCGAGTAGGAGCAGAGCTGAAATTCCAGTTTGAAGTCATTGATGGAGCATGGCACCATAAAGGCAACAGCTCTAAAGGAGATCCAATCCATGAGATTTGGTCTCCATATCAAGAAGCTTATAGAAAATAAGGATTTTTTACCTTTTACAATAGCAATACGATCTAAATTTAAGTCAGTTCAATTTTCTGATTTGGATTTAGATAATTTTTTTATGCCTTCTTTAGATAAATATTTGGTGCGTATACCTCCCTTTATGTTATTAACATCAAATTCTATGATGAACGAATCTTTATCAACAGAGTCAATCAAATTATAAGTTCTTCGGATATCAATTCTATTGATGACTGTATGGATGATTTCATTACTCGATTGCACACCGCGTTTCCCATAACCTACAGATCCAGTGTATAAGGTGGTTCCTGTGCCTATGACAGCTATGAGTTTTTGATTGATCTCGTTTGCTTTTTCAGAAACAATCATTAAACCAACATAGTCTTCAAAGCCTTCTATCATAAGGTCTATTACCTTAGCTGTTATGATGAAGGTAAGGATAGAATACATAGCAATTTCAATAGACAGTAATAAAGCTGTAGCTGCAAACAGAATAACATTGAAAAACAAAATAATTTTACCAACGCTAAAGCCAAAACGCTCATTAATAAATATACCTAAAACTTCAGAACCGTCTAACACAGCACCATTTTTAATCGTTAAACCTATTCCAGCCCCTAAAAACAAGCCTCCAAAAATAGCGATGAGCAGTTTGTCATCTGTTATAGGAGCAAAATTTTCAAAATGAATAATGACGGCTAAAGCAATTATGGAGACGACAGATTTAAAAAAGATCTGCTTAGTTAAGCTAAACCAGGCTAGTAATAGAAAAGGGATACTTACTGCAATAAGTAAATAAGAAATACTAATGCTGTATAGCTCGCTCAGCAAGATGGCAATACCGGTAGCACCGCCGTCTAGAAATCCGTTAGGAAGCAAAAACATTTTAAGTCCTACACTTGCTAAAAAAATACCGATTGCAATCTGAAAACTTTCATTTAAAAATTGTTTCATCTCCATTATTAATTTAAAACTTGGTAAAAGACCTCATGTTGTCATCTTCAGAAATATCCTCGTTTTAATTGTATTGTAAACATTTTTTTTAAATCTGTAACCATTGAAAATCACCATACAATAAACGCAAATAACTCTTAATAACCAACTAAATAAAAGCAGGAGTTAAGCTACATGTAGTCATATATCAAAAAAACATAATAAGAGTATATTAGGCAAGATGATGTTTTAATTAAAGGGTGTATACAAACCTAAAGGTTAAGAACCGCGGTTGGATAAAAGTCTCAGAACTGAATACAGAAACATTATTGGCACTGTTTCTTACTTGAGCATCAATATTGAGAATATTGGTCGCTTTAATTTCATACTCCCATTTTGAATCTCTATTCTTTCTATAGGAAAGTCCTGCATCCCAATTTTGAAAGGATTGGGATTCCCCATTACCAAGATCCTGATTGGTGTATGAATAATTGGTCCTAAAAGTGATTTTTTTCCAGATGTAAGCATCTACATCAATGGACGGGGAGTTCGTTATAAATGTCGTTTCTCTACTTCCCTGATTGTTATTGGTAACGCTGTAACGGTAATTGAAGCTCACATTTGGTGCTATTTTGAAATTTGTACGAATACCGGGCGTGTAGGTTTGAGTGAACCCTTCGTTAAGAGATTGTTGACCCTGAATAAACTGATTGATTTTACTATAATTAAAACTTGTGTTAAGCGTGGCTCTTACCTTGCCAAAGGTTTTTTGAATACGGCCAAAAACACTTACAGTTTCGTCGGCAAAGTTTGAATTGAAAAAGGTACTGGTTCTAATCACATTTTCAAAGTTAGTAAGACTTCGTATTTGGTCGATATTGTTGGAGTAGGCAGCTCTTGCAAAAACATTGGTATAATTGAAGAGATTAAAGCTGCTGTATAATAAGCTTATGTTATTGGACAGTGCATTTTGAAGGTCTGGTTGTCCAAACTGTATGCTATTAAAGCTGTTTAAAACCAATCCTTCTGCCAGACGAGTCACATCCGTAAATTGATTTCGCATTTCATACTTAAGAGTTAAAGATTCACTTTTTTTAAACTGAATGCGAGTTTCTATATCGGGTAAAATTCTAAAGAAATTGTCTTCAAAAGTTTCGCCAAACTGCGTATTTGTATTGCCATACGCATGCAATGAGAATCCTGGTGTAAAGGTAAATTTTCCAACTTTTACCCTGTAGTGCACCCCTAGATAAATATCGCTAAAGTTATACTGTATAGCGTTTGAGGCTCTCCCTTCATTAATAGTAGGGTTTGGTTCGATTTGAGTTTCATCTCCTAAGAATTGAAAAATCTGAGAGTTAAAATCTTGGCGACTCAAGATAGTTCCTAGTGTGAAATTGATATTGCTTTTTAGATTTAGGATGCGATAGTAATCCAATTTGGCATCCAATTGATTGGATTTGATTCGCCTTTCTTGTCCAAGGTCATAAAAGTCTAAAGAAGTATCAAGACCTAGGGCTTCCGCTGTGGTATCGAAGGGGTCTTCTTCATTAGGATCATTACCTAAACGCGCATTATAGAATGGATCTTCATCTTTTATGAGATGCTGTGCTTCTAAAGCAAAAATATTATCCTCGTCTAGAGTGTAATAGTAGTTGAGATTCTGATTGATGCTAAAGGGTTGTACTTCCTCAACTTGTGAAGTATTACCAATAACACTGGACAATACATTTTGGTCTTGTGTATCCTTGGACACCCGGGCCAATACATCGTAATCCAATTGATTGCTAAAATTCGGTTTGTAGGAGGCACTCAATTTTATAAGACCTTGGTTAGACAATTCTTCACTAGACTGTTCTGTCCTCTCATCAGGAATACCAAGTTCTGAATTGGTGTATTGAACAAAACTGTTTTCCCTAGAAAGGATTCGACTTCTGTTTAAAATCAGGAATCCACTTAAATCTAAAGTTTTCTTGGGAGAATAACTAAAATTTCCACTGGCTAATTTGTTTTCAATTTCAAGAGCATTATCTTGACTTGTCAAAAAATTGAGGCTATTATCACCGAGATTGATATCAGTTCCGCTACTGTTACTAGGAGATCTAAAACCGCCGCCGAAGCCTCTTATATCTCGCCTGGAAAGAGCTACTTCTCCTGTGTTATTAAGGTCTCCAATAAAATTGATGGTATATTTTGGGCTGTAATAAAATAATTTCGGTTGAACCAAATACAATCCATCATCTGGTGATGTTCCCCCGCCAGCTGTAATGTTTCCAAACCAAAAGTTTTCTTTACCTTCTTTTAATTTGATGTTCATAGCTACGTTATCTTGGTTATTTCTTACACCACTAAGTTGACCAACTTCAGCATAGTTCCTCAAGACTTGAATTTTATCTACAGCGTTTGAAGGGATATTTTTAGATCCTAATTTAGTATCGCCATCGAAAAAATCTTTTCCATTAACCATCAATTTGTTCACAACTTTACCTTCTACCTCAATCTGCCCATCTTCATTGATTTCAACTCCTGGTAAGTTTTTAAGAATGTCTTCTAGTTTTCGTTCTGTACCTGTGCTGAAAGAGTCTGCGTTGTAGATAAGGGTATCTCCTCTCACCACTACGGGCATCTCATAACTAATCTGAACTTCATCGAGAGAATTTTCGTATTCTAAGGTGTAATTTTTAGTAATATCACTTTCCTGAGTTCTCAGCGAATCCTCCAGGGTTTTCATACCAATATAACTGACCTGAATTTTATAGTAACCATTTTTACCAAGTTTCAGTTTAAAATTCCCCTTATCGTCTGTGATACCGTAAGATTCAAGTCCATTGGTTTCTTTATTGATGGCAACAACATTTGCGAGTTCCAAGGGTGTTTGTAGGCTATCTTTTACACTTCCATTTAGCTGAATTTGTGCCGAAGAAATTAGAGATGAAAAAATAAACAGGGCAATACAGAGAATTGACTTCATTGAGTTTAAGCTAAATTTAAATGGTGAGATTTGGAAACAAATTAACTTCTTCTACGCCCTCTGTTATTTCTCATTTCCAACATTTTCTCTTGGATAGTAGCCTGATAGTCTTTCTTGTTTATTTCTTTACCTTTATCTGGAGCCTCTAGCTCTAGTTCTTCATCTGGATTAAGTATAATTTTTGAGCATAGCATGGTTGTGTTGCCAGCACTTACCTCAAGAATCAAACCTGGAAGGCCCCAGAACTCTCCAGGTCCATGGCTAACAGGGATTTGTAACGTATACCAGGCCTCTACCTCAGTGGTTTCAATTTCTTCTTCTGTAGTTTCTTCACCATCTTCGCTGGAGGAGTCTGAATTTTTTCTTAGATCTCCCCATGAAAAATTATACCAGTCCAACTCATCGGTTGGGATGGTGGCTGTAGCTTTAAAACACATGTATTTTCCAATCTGCTTGGATTCAGAACCAGTCTTCCATTCAATCTCAGCTAATTTGTCTTTAACCAAAAACTTTTTCCCATAAAATTCTTGGGCTTGGACTAAGCTGTTTTCTTTTACGTTTTTATATTGTTTTCCTCTTGTGAAATTATCTCCCCACGAGTCTGTAGCGCCAGACATGGCATCTACTTTTTCTTCTTCCTTAAATAACGATTCTATTTTATTAAAATTTAAAATATAGGTCTTTTCTAGCCTGTTTTTTAATCGGGCTTGAATTTGCTTTTTTTGAGCTTCACTCATTCTTGCTCCCCAACTGCCTAATTCCATTTTAGCTTTTGAAGAATAGATAGCCTGACCCTGAAAGTCTTGTGAACTATCGATAGAAGTAAAGGACATTAATATTAAAAAAACAACACTGCTGAGTTTAAGTACTATTGATTTCATAGGAACGTTTTTATTATGACGTGTGCTTTAAAAAATGTTTAACGAAAGTATATTATTGTTAAACACATTAACTATTTTTTTATCCAAATTAACATTTTTAACTTCCTCAAGCTGAGTCTTGTAAATCAAAGCAGAATAATTTTAGAATCGAATCAAGTTAAATTATTTATTTTGAATGGGATTTATGAGTTCACTTTGACACTAAAAAGATAATTTAAAATAAGAATTTTAAAATTTAAAAGACTAACCTTAATTTAATTACCTGCTAAATAGTTTTAAGTAAATAAAGCCTTGTTGCGAATTAAATTAACTTTACGAGAAACTCTAGCATAAATTGAAAGACTTAGTCAAACAACTTGAATTATTTTTAAAGAGTTCCAATTTTGAGCGTGGAATTAGGTTAGGGGTTGGTATTGCGGTCCCTTTTACTTTGCTTTATAGTCTTGGTTATTTTGAATATGCACTCCCCGTAGTGGTTGGTGCTTTTTTGAATGCGCCAGGTGATATTCCTGGGAGTAAAAAACGCAAAGTCAATGCTATTTTAATAAGCACCGGGTTAAGTGTCATCATAACGGCCCTTATTTTATTTTCGAAACCCATACTTCCTCTTTTGCTACTCTGCATGGCAGTCATCGCTTTTGGTGTTTCACTTATTTCGGTATACGGGTTTAGAGCCTCTTTGGTTTCTTTTTCTGGATTGTTAGCTATGGTTATAGCTTTTGCCATCCAAAAAGTAACAACTTCAGAGATTCTGTTACAGGTCGCTTTAATGGGCGTTGGAGGCCTCTGGTACCTCTTAGTTTCCTTAACCTTCCAAAAGCTTGCCCCAAAAAAAGATCAAAATCAACTTTTGTCGGATACTCTCCACCTCATCGGAGAGTATCTTAAATTGAGAGCTAAACTTTTGACCAAAAAAAGTAAACGTGATGAACGCTTTCAACGCACTTTTGCTCTTCAACATCAAATCAACGAAAAGCATGAAACGCTGAGAGAAGCCTTGTTAACCGCTCGTAAACGATCAGGACGTTCTCGGTATGAAGAAAAGCAACTTTTAATTTTTTTATCTACTATCAAGATTTTTGAACTGATAGAGGCAAAGCATTTGGACTATGAGATGATTGATGGAATTTTTGGAAAACGGAAAGAATTTCTAAAAGCTTCTAAAAACCTCAACAAATTAATGGGTAATCACCTCCTGCGTTTATCAGAGTTATTGATTCAAAATGATCAACTACCCAGTAAGGACAACCTTGTAAATGCATTAGAACAGGCCAATGCGAATATCTCAAAGTATATAGACTCAGTACAATTACCCCAGGCTAGAGAAGGGGCTATCATCTTAAAAAATCTATACGATTATCAAGACCAATTACTTCATGAAATAAAAGCGATTAGACGGGTTATGGCTAATGTACAAGACTCATCTAAAGTCTCTTTAAAACGACAAGACTCTAGTCAGTTTTTGACTCTTCACGAATACAGATTGAATATTCTTTTGCAAAATTTGAATTTAAAATCTACCTTGTTTAGGCATTCTCTGCGTCTTAGTTTGGCAATGCTCTTTGCCTATGGCCTTGGACTTTTATTTGATATACAGAATACCTATTGGATTTTACTTACCATTATTGTGATTATGCGTCCTAGTTACGGCTTAACCAAGGAGCGCTCTAAAGACCGCATTATTGGTACTCTCATTGGAGCAGTGATCGCTGTAGGGATAGTGTTACTGACCCAAAATGAGATTGTTTATGCCGTGTTGGCATTAGGATCTCTTATTTTTGCTTTCGCCTTGATACAACAAAATTACAAGTCTGCAGCGGCACTTATTACCATCAGTATTGTATTTGTATATTCCTTTATCAATCCCAAGGCTCTTGAAGTGATCCAGTACCGGGTGATAGATACTGTAATTGGAGCGGTGATAGCCGTAGTTGCTAATTACACCCTGCTGCCAAGTTGGGAAGTGAATAACCTCAAGCAGGTATTACTCTATGCTTTAAAAACTAACAAAGCTTATTTATTGGCTACCCAAGATCTTTATCTTGACCCCTCCAATAAAAAACTAGCCTACAATCTAGCTAGAAAAGAGGCATTTCTTGCTGTCAGTCAATTGAATGCTGCCTTTCAAAGACTTACTCAAGATCCTAAATCCAAGCAAAAAGAATTTCAACTGATTTACGAAATGGTTACTCTTCATCACACTCTTATTTCGGCAATAGCCTCTATTGGTAATTTTATTACCAATCACCAAACTACCCCAGTCTCAAAAGAATTTAAAGTGATCATTCAGGAAATAGCAGACACCCTTCAGGCGGCCCTAGATGGCTTGGAGCAAACATCAACTCAGGAATATGTGGCTAAAGCCACCGCAGAAGAAGCTCAAGAAAAATTAAAGATAGAGTATCAGCGCTTATCTCACTTAAGAGATGAAGATATCAGGCACGGACATACAGATTTGGATACAGAAACCCTTCACGCGCTTCAGGAAGCTTATTTGATCTCTAATCATTTAGGTTGGTTAATTTCAATTTCTGATAACCTAGAGCGATCCACCAGACGCTACCGAAATTCTATTTTGAAAAATTGAATAGCACTAATAATTAAGTCAATCGAAACTAGCTTAATTTTTAAAATAAACATGAACTTTTGTACACCTCTTAATCTCTAGCAAAGTTTTTAGAGCATTATCATCTCTCCTGAAAAAATTGGATAGTTAGAATACCTCTCAATGAATGTTAACTAGCGATGAATTAGATCTGAGTAACCTCCCAATTAATATCCCAAAACCTAAAAATAAAGGCTTAAGGATTTTATAAAGTGATGGCACTAGAGCTTGTCCCGATATTTTCGGGAATTCGAACCTAGGACCGTC
>CAZOAD010000082.1:2382-9086 GCA_964577705.1 uncultured Mesohalobacter sp. | reverse complement strand
CCAAACTTATTGCATAACTCAACTAAAGCATTCACATCAGAATGATCACCGTCCATTGAGAATACATGTTCTGTGACGATGTAAACCGTTTCAAACTGACCATTAAACCTGATGAGTTTTTGCTCTAAATCTTTAAGATCATTATGTTGAAATTTGTAGGCTTTGGCTTTGCTTAAAGCAATACCATCTCTTATGGACGCGTGACTTAACTCATCGTAAAAAATTAAATCTTGGCGTTGTGCAACCGAAGAAAGTAAACCTAGGTTAGCGTCGTATCCAGAATTGAAAACTGTAGCAGCTTCAGTAGTGTAATAGGTTTGAAGATAAGACTCAAAGTCTTCAATCATTTCGTAATTACCAGTGAGAAGTCTGGATCCCGTAGCGCCATGAAGCTCATAAGCATAGGCTTCAAGATTTTCAGTAGCTAATTCAGAAATAAGCTTATTTTTTGAAAACCCCAGATAATCGTTGGAAGAAAAATCTACTAATGAGGTGCTGGGCTTACGCAACGACCTCAAAGCACCGTTTGCTTTCCGCTGAGAAAGTCTTATCTGAAGTGAATCTGGTATAGAATTTTTAAGATTTCGGCTTAGGTTTCTCATCATTATCTTCCTTATCATCGTGACCTTTAAGCTGATGTGTATTCTTATTATATTTACCTTCTAGGTCATCAATCACAGATTTGCCCCATAGTTTATTACCTATAAAATAGGAAGTTCGACCTATCAAGTGCGCGCCAACCGGGGCTGTGATCAATATAAAAATGATAATAGCAATGACTCTAGTGGTCACAGACATCTCTAAGAAAAATACAGCTGCAGCGGTAAGCAATAATCCAACGCCAAGTGTTGCCGCTTTGGTGTTTACTGAAATTCTTAAATACTGATCTGGCATCCTGAGCGTTCCTATTGCGGCCAGCAATACAAAAATTGCCCCCAGTCCTGAAGTTATATACACTAAAATATCAGTCATTTTTATTTCGTTTTTCGAGGTAATAAGCAAAAGCAACGGTTCCTAAAAAGGCAATAAGAGCGAGAACCAAGGATATATCCAAAAAGGTCGGTTTGTCACTCAAGATACTGTAAATGGCAATTATGCCAATGCTTATGGTTATTAATAAATCCAACGCGACTACCCTGTCTACAATACTAGGTCCCTTAATAAACCTTACAAATACCAAGAGAGATGATATTGAAAGTATGGGTAATATGATGTAGTATAAAAAATCGTGTACGTTCATCGCAATATTTCTAGTAAGCGTTTTTCAAATCCTTGTTTGATATCGGCTATAAATTCTTTTTTATCCATCACATACATGGCGTGTACATACAAAACGCTTCGATCTGAAGAAACGTCCAATGAAAGTGTGCCTGGTGTAAGCGTAATTAAATTAGCTAAAAGTGTGATTTCCAAATCGGTCTTGGCGTCCAAAGGTAAAGCTACAATTCCAGGTTTCATGTTGAATTTTGGGGTTATAACTTCATAGGCTACCTGGATGTTGGCTTTGGTAAGTTCCCAGATAAAAAATAAAAGGAAGCTTATGATTTTTGGAACAATCTTAAAGTACTTTTTGTTACTTTTTTCTTCAGAGCCACTAAGAATCCGTAAAATTATAAAGCTCAATACAAATCCGAATAAAAAATTATTGAACTCATATCCACCAGTTAAAAATACCCAGATGAGCATTAATAATATGTTTGATAGAAATTTAGTTTTCATCTGGATTTATCTTTTTAAAACTGCATTGATATATAATTCGTTATTCATTAACTCTGTTGCAATTCGTTGTGATAACTGCTGGATGTGTTCAGCACCAAAGCCTATATATAAAGTTACAAAAGTTAAAAATGCAATAGGGAAAATGAAGGTGAACTTTTGGCCAGTTCTCAATTCCTCAAAGTAGATAAACTTCTTTGGGAATTCAAGTTTGGGTTGGTCTTTCCAAAAGACTTCTGACCATAGTTTTGCGATAACGATCAAGGTGATAAAACTCCCAAAAATTAAGGCCCCAAAAAACCAGTACTCCTGAGCATTAAAACTGGCCAGGATAAGTGATATTTTTGGCCAGTAACCAGAAAGGGGCGGTATCCCTATCAATGAAAATAAAGGGATTGCCATAAGCAAACTCAACTTTGGATAATTGGCATACAAGCCTCCAAGTTTCTTCATGTTGGTGGTGGTTTTGATTCTGTAAATCAAACCGCTTATTAAGAATAAATTGGTTTTTATAATGATATCATGAATCAAATAAAAGATGACCCCTGCCATTGCAACTTCCGTGAAAAGTGCTAAACCTCCAATCATGAACCCAATATGGCATATAATAAAATACATGAACACTTTCTTGATATTATTCTGAATAATAGCGCCAATACCCCCGCTAAATATGGTCATAATAGCCAAAATCAATAATAAAATGGACAAGAAAGAATCACCTCCATAAATAAGCGTAAATACTCGTATAAGTGCGTAAACACCAACCTTGGTCAACAAACCAGCAAATATGGCCGACACAGCAGAAGGCGGGGTGTGGTAAGAGGCTGGTAACCAAAAATACAAGGGAAATATTGCGGATTTAATTCCGAATCCGACCAAAAATAGTACTGCACTTATTTCGACCAGTGTAGTGTTTTCTACTTCAGCAATTTTAAGAGAGATATCGGCCATGTTTAGAGTCCCCACTAAACCGTAGAGTACACCTAGGGCTGTAAGGAAAATCATAGATGCAAAAAAGTTGAGCGCAAAATATTTTACCGCTCCTTCCAATTGGTTTTTTTCGCCACCAATGCTGATAAGAACAAACGAACTGATGATGATGATCTCAAACCAAACGTATAAGTTGAAAATATCTCCTGTTAAAAAAGCCCCATTCAAACCAAGTAGCAGGAAATGAAACACGCTAAAATAGCCAAATCTTAATCTAGCTTTGATTACGGAAATAGTAGAGAAAATGGAAACCGCAAATCCTGCAATTGAGGTGAGTAAAACCAGAGTTACCGCTAGCATGTCTCCAACGAAGACAATCCCAAAGGGCGCAGACCAATTTCCAGATTCTACAATATGTGTCCCGTTATTATATACAAATACAAACATCCAAATTGCAACCCCCATAGCAACCGCGTTACCAACAACACTCACAATCTTTTGAAAATTGACTTTGTTCCAAAAGAACATCAAAAGGATGCTGAAAAACAGGTGAACCACAAGTGGTAATATGATAATATCGTTTGTCATGAATCTTCGTCTGTAGTGTTAAGTTGGTCTAGATCGTCTGTCTTTAATACTTTATAAGCCCTTTTGACCAAAATGATAGCAAAAGCTTGTAGCCCAAAACTGATCACGATAGCTGTAAGAATTAAGGCCTGCGGAATTGGATCGGCATACACCCCTTCCAATACTTTCTCCGTAGAATCGATGATTGGCGGCTCGCCTTTTGTAATTCTCCCAAGCAGGAAAATCAAAAGGTTTACTCCATTACCCAACAGGATAATTCCAAGAATAAGCTTGACCATACTTCTCCGCATAATCATGTAGATGCCAGAAGCATACAGTACACCAGTTATAATTGCTAATATTATTTCCATTTATGCAGATTCTGATATTGTAAAAATGATAGTCAAAGAGGCTCCTATGACCACTAGATACACGCCAAGGTCAAAAAATAAAGCAGAACCAATTTTTCCTATAACAGGAATCGGGTTTTCTGCCCAAAGTCCAGTCATAAGTGGTAAATCTGAAAATATGATAGGAGAAACTCCACTGAAAAAGGCAACCAGTAATCCAAGAGGCATCAAAAAACCAGGATGTATCTTTAAAACTGTTTTTGTTTTATCCAAACCGTTTGAGAAGGCATCTAGCACAAATGCAATTGCAGCAACCAATCCACCTACAAAGCCTCCACCCGGCAGATAATGTCCTCTCAAAAGTATAAATACTGAAAACAGCAATAATACTGGCAAGAGGTAGCTCGATGCAGATTTTAGAATTATTGTCTTCATCTTATTTCTTGTCTTTTGATTTCAATCTTAATTTCAGTAATCCAAAAACGCCTAAAGCTGCTACTATCAATACCGAAATTTCTATCATAGTATCAATACCCCTGAAGTCGACCAAAATCACATTCACTATATTTTTACCATGGGCTAGTTTATAAGCATTTTCAGCATAATATTCTGAAATCTCAGTATTTTTAGGTTCGCTTAAAACTCTTAGAATAAGTAAAGTGATCAAAACTCCAAAACTAATAGATAATATTCCATGTTTTATTCTAAGGTAGTTTTCAGATAGATTGAGATATTTTGGTAATTTATAGAGCACGAGTACGAATAATATGACTGTAAGGGTATCTACTGAAAACTGAGTCATGGCTAAATCTGGCGCGCTATAAAACAGGAATAATAAACTAAAAGACAAGCCGACTACACCAAGTGCAGCCACAGCGGCTAATCTTGATTTGGTAAAAACAGTATACAAGACTCCAGCGAGAAGCATCAAAAGAATAGATATTTCATAAATCGTTAAATCGGCCAGCGTTGAAATATCAATGTTTAGTGAGAAATCAGAAAAGATAAGATACCCTAGCAATAGAATTAAGAATCCTACCACAATTGCCAAATAATGCCTCAAATAGCCTGTTTGGAAAAAATTTGTCCACAATCTTGAAAAGACTGTAAATCCTTCTGATAATTTCAATAACAAATCTTTGGGAGCGATCACATCTAGTTTTGCGATGGCATTTTCAAAAGAATGTTTTGGTTTTAAAGTAAAATATAACACTGTTCCTAAAACCAAGGTAATGGCGCTTAGTCCTAAAATAGTAGTGAAACCATGCCAGAGCTTTAGGTGAAACTCTTCAAACTCGATCACCTGAGTCATGGCGATAGGCTTTGCGAAGGCGGACTCTATCAAACCAGGAAATAGACCAAACACTAGCCCAGCCACTGTCATGATTAATGGAGGAACCCACATCAGCGGGCTTGGAAGATGTAGTTTCTCAAATTTTTCTGGGAGTTTTCCCATGAAAGGTTTTACTCCAGCTACAAAACCAGCATAAAACAAGAGAACGTTGGTAGAAATTGCAAGAATGGTTAGAAAAATCGCATTGTCTTTGAAGTGTAAAGTGGACTCATAAATCAAATCTTTACCAACGAATCCAAGTGTTGGTGGCACACCCCCACTGATAAGCGCAGCTATAAATCCTGCTATGGCAACAGGTAGCAAAACTTTGCGTAACCCAGACAACTGAGTCACATCCCGAGTTCCTGTTTCATGATCTATAATACCAGTGATTAGGAATAAGGAAGCTTTGTACAAGGCATGAACCACTATAAATACTGCTGCAGCTATTAAGGCTGCTTGGGTTCCAATTCCGATTAAGAAGACAAGAATCCCCAATGCTGAAATGGTTGAATAGGCTAAAATTCCTTTTAAGTCGGTTCTAAAAATGATATGAATCGCAGAATAAACCATAGTTACAGCGCCCACTATGATTAATACGCTATGCCATAGGTCTCCCCCATTGAGTACAGGTGTCATTCTAAATAGTAAATAAACTCCCGCTTTTACCATAGTTGCAGAATGCAAATAGGTAGAAACTGGTGTTGGGGCTTTCATTGCTCCCGGCAACCAGAAGTGAAATGGAAATTGAGCAGATTTTGTAAACGCTGCTCCAAAAATTAAAAGCAAGATGAGTAGGTAATGAGAGCTATCTGTGATCACATCCCGCATCATAAGCATCTCAGAAATGCGGTAAGTTCCTGCAACATCACCCAGCAAAACAGCACCCCCTAGAAGCAGTAATCCTCCAATACCCGTTATTCCTAAAGCAACGAGAGCAGATTTTCTGGAATCTTCCTTATCGTTGTTGAATCCAATCAAATAAAAAGAGGAAATACTCGTCAATTCCCAGAAAATAAATAGAGACATCAAATTATCTGACAGCACTAGACCAAGCATGGCTGCCATAAATAGACTCAAGTATCCATAAAAACGATCTAAGTATTTGTGGTCTTTTAGGTAAGCAGAGGTATATAAAAAAACCAGGGACCCAACCCCGGTAATCATTAATGCAAAAAGAAGAGCCAAACCATCGAGGGTGAAACTTAAATTAACTCCAAAACTTGGGATCCATTCATAGTTCTCGTAAATCACTTCACCGTTCGAAATTTGAGGGATGAACGTAAGGAAATATATAAATAAACTAATAGGAATTAAAGAGGATAGAACAGCCAGTTTCCCTCTAAAATAAGATCCAGCAAACACTAGAAATAAAGAAAACAAAAATCCTAAAAGTACTGCTTCTAGCATGCTATAATTTATTTTTTACAAATATATTGATAATTCACAAAGCGTATAAACCTTAGAATACGAAGCCTTTAAAATGTAAAAACTCTTCATGATATTTTTTAAATAAATATGCTGTTGAAAATTCAACAGCATAAGAGTAAATCGTTAAATCTTAATTATATAAGTTTAGCTTCTACTGAAATTTCTGTGTTTAATAATTTTGAAATTGGGCAATTCTTTTTTGCTTTTTGCACTAACTCATCAAATTTTTCTTGATCGATATTATCAATTTTAGCCTCTAGGGTAAGGTGTGAATTGGTAATGTTTCCATCTTTGAAAGTGACTTCGCCTTTTGTTTGTAAGCGTTCTGGTTCAAACTCTTCTTCAGTTAAGAATGCTGAAAGCTGCATAGCAAAACA
>CAZOAD010000082.1:0-2372 GCA_964577705.1 uncultured Mesohalobacter sp. | reverse complement strand
CTTTACCATCTTCAAAACGTGAATTAAACGAATATGGTGTGTTGTCCAAACCCCCGCTTTGCGAGGAAAGCGTTCCGTTCCCATCTTTAATACTTCCATTCCAAATCGCTGTTGCGTGTCGCTTCATAAATATTTTTTTATAAAATTAGGTATTAATACTAGGGTGAGATGAGTTTTCAAAAAACATTAACCTATTCTTAAAGTCAATATTACTTACCCGAAAGGAATTGATCAATGATGGTTTGAGCTTTTTCTTCATCCTCCTCATTCACCTTTAGCTCATAATCTCCAAAAACACCCGCAAAACCAGGGTCAATGTTGTTAGTCTCAAAATTTTCAATGCCTTCGGAGTCTAATAGATTTTTAATACCCATCAATTCAACCTTAGACTTTGTTACAAAAATTCTCGTTCTCATAATTTTAGATGTTTATCATTCTTCTTCTTGCATGCCATTCCAACCTCTGGCTTTGATGGGAATTTTAGTATTCATCCTTGAAATCAAATGAATGCCGTCACTTTGCTCTGCCATATGACCAATAACCGTAAGGTTTGGATTTGCTTTTATCTTTTCAAAATCAGACTGATCGATAGTGAAAAGCAATTCATAATCTTCACCTCCGTTAAGGACAACTGTTGTAGAATCCAATTCAAATTCCTCGCAGGTTGAAATACATAATGGATCTAGAGGCAGTTTATCCTCGAATAAGTTGGCTCCCACTTTGGAATGTTTGCATAAATGCATCAATTCTGAAGATAAGCCATCGCTTATATCAATCATTGAAGTGGGTTTCACTTCTAAAGCCTTCAGCAATTCAACGATGTCTTTCCTGGCTTCTGGTTTCAACTGGCGTTCTACAATATAAGTATATTTTTCAAGATCTGGTTGAGCGTTTGGATTTACTTTAAAGACTTCATTTTCCCGCTGTAAAACTTTCAAACCCAAAAAAGCGCCACCCAAATCTCCTGAAACTACGAGCAAGTCATTTGGTTTTGCACCACTTCGATAAGTGATATCTTCTGCTTTGGCTTGACCCATAGCGGTAATACTGATCGTTAATCCTTTTAAAGCTGAAGTAGTATCTCCTCCAACAACGTCCACGTTATATAATTCTGCAGCGGCAGAAATTCCACTATATAATTCTTCTAAAGCCTCCACTGTAAATCTATTGGAACAAGCTATTGAAACTGTTATCTGCTCTGCTTGAGCATTCATAGCATATACATCAGACAAATTGACCATCACAGCTTTGTATCCCAAATGTTTTAAGGGCATGTAGGCTAAATCGAAGTGAATACCTTCTACTAAAAGATCTGTAGTTACTACCGTTTGCTTATCGTGATCTAACACCGCAGCGTCATCGCCAATACTTTTAACCGTTGACGAATGCTTCACTTTAAGAAACTGAGTCAGGTGGTCTATCAATCCAAATTCTCCCAATTCAGAAAGTTTTGTTTTACTATCTTTTGTGTTCTGGAACATGAAATCAAATTTTGAATTTGCAAAGTTACTCAAAGCATATTGAAACACTGCAACAATATGTTAAGAGTCAATTATTCAAAGCGTTATACGGATAAGAAAAGAATCAATCTTTTCTCTATATTTGAAAAAACTAGATATTTTGAAAAATAAATACGTTGTACTTATAGCCTTTTTCACGGGATTAATGTCTTACTCTCAAACCCCCTGTGAAAATGGCTTTGCAGGACCTTATCCTTGCAATGATTATGATTTAATGGCTCATATCGACTTAGATGAGCTTTCGGCAAGTGCTGGAAATGATTCCTGGGGCTGGACCGATCCCGAAGACGGTAAAGAATATGCCCTAATGGGCTTAACCAACGGTACAGCCTTTATAGATATTTCAGACCCTATTAATCCGGTTTATCTTGGAAAACTACCTACTCATACCCAAGCCAGTACCTGGAGAGATATAAAAGTATACAATAATTACGCTTTTGTAGTCTCCGAAGCCAGCGGACATGGCATGCAGGTGTTTGACTTAACCAGATTACGCAATGTGTCCAATGCTCCAGTCACCTTCGATAATGACGCGCATTACAATGGTTTTGGAAGTGCTCATAACATCGTCATCAATGAGGGGCAGCCTTTTGCTTATGCTGTAGGAACTAAAAATAATGATTCTGAAGAAAGTCCTATTTTTAATGGAGGTCCATTTATTATTGATATTTCCAATCCCTTAGAGCCTGTTTTTGCTGGTGGCTATGAAGAAAGTTTCTATACTCACGATGCTCAGGTGGTCACCTATAATGGCCCAGATCAAGACTATTCAGGTAGTGAAATTTTTATTGGCAGTAATGAAGATGAAGTGGTCTTTGTTGATGTTACAGATCCATCCAACACTGCTTTAAT
>CAZOAD010000081.1:0-9207 GCA_964577705.1 uncultured Mesohalobacter sp. | reverse complement strand
AAAAATTTGAATAAATAGTAATTTTCAACTCCTTCTGGATCGGTATAGAAGGCTTTCAATTCGATGTCTTCACCAGAAAAGCCTCCTTCATTGTTTTGATCTATAGAATCTATGGCCACTACAGGCTTCAGAGTTTCCTCTGCACTGTAGACGTTTCCATCTACTTCTATCGTTAAGCTGTAAAGCTCATTTAGTTCGGGTTCAAAGTTATCGGTCACATATTCACCTGAAGTTAACTCCTCAAAAGGAAACTCTACCCCAGAAGTGTTTCTTACCAGAATATTAGCTCCAGAAACAGGATTGGGTTCTTGCTCAAAAAAACCTCGTGTACGGCTCAATTTTATAGTTTGATTTGCTCCAGTAGTTCCTTTTTCCCATTCCAGTATGGCATCCACGATAAGCCTTGGCTGTGCTTCCTCCAGATCCACTTCTACCACATCTTCACAAGCGGTAAGCAGACCTATAACACCTAGCAAAATCAAGAGTTTTTTCATGGCTTAAAATTTAAAATTATAACTCACAGAAGGGACGATCCCGAAGATAGAAAATCTCACGGCTTCATTTTGTCCAGTGGTTGTATTTTGTTCAAAATTAAGTGAGGCTGCATTTCTTCGGTTATAAACATTGTAAATGCCAAAATTCCAGGAGGATGACCAGTTCTTATTTTTCTTCTCTGGAGTATAAGTCGCAGAGAGATCTAGTCTGTGGAAAGTAGGGAGCCTATTTAAGTTTCTTCCTTCAAATACGGGGATGTTGAGGTCTTGAAATTCAAATTGTCCTACAGGAAAATTTACTGGTCGCCCGGTTTGTAAGACAAAATTGCTATTCAGCTGCCACTTGTCTGAGAGCTCGTAACTACTGGTTAGAGAGATATCGTGGGTCTTGTCATAACCATTGAGGTACCAATCGCCATTATTGATGCCGATTTCGTTTGGGGTTCTTCCTGGTGTACGTTGTTCACTTCTGGACAAGGTATAAGATAACCAGCCTGTAAGTCTTCCAGTGTTTTTTTTGAGATAAAATTCGAGTCCGTAAGCCCGACTCTCCCCGTTTAAAATGACACGTTCTATGGCATCGTTAGCGATGAGGTTGGCACCATCTATATAATCAATTCTGTTCGCGATGGTTTTATAGAAGACTTCAGTCTCCAAAGTAAATGGAATCGATTGAAAGTCTTTAAAATACCCAAGGGCAAACTGATCTAATTTTTGTGGATCGATGTAGGTTCCACTTGGAGTCCATACATCAAATGGAGTAGGTGAGGAGGTATTGGATATCAAGTGTAAATTCTGTACCATCCGGTTATAGCTCGCTTTTATAGAGGTATAATCATCCAAAATATAAGACAGACCAAGACGAGGTTCAAAATTGATAAAACTTTTATTGATTTTCGAGGTGTTGCCCTCTATTGTTTCGATAGGTTCAGCCTGAACATAAATATCACGAACATCATCGTATAATAAAGGATTATTGTCTGCGTAGATGTCTATAGACTCATCTTCCATTCTTAAGAAAGCACTAACTCTCAATCCATATTGAATATTGATCTTATCGCTCAAAGACTGATTAACCGTCAAAAAAGCAGCGTTATCGAAGGCATATTTGTTGTTGAGTTTTCTGGAATTGATTCCAGAGTCTGCTGTGGTTGGTACAATTTCCCCTGGATTGACGGTGTATTGAATACTGCTTAAACCGTACGATAAACTAAGGTCCGGTTGAATCTGATGATTGATTTGATAGCTTAAGTCAAAATTGGAAATGCTATTTTGAAAATTGAAACCTACCAAAGCTAAATCCAGTTCATAATTATACTGGCTGTAAGAAAAATTCAAATTGGAATTGATGTTTTCATTGAATTGATGCCCCCAATCCAAAATTCCAAATGCGTTGCCGTAGATATTGGTAAAGCTATCATTGATATTCACATAATCCAACCCATAATATCCAGAAAAGCTTAATGTGTTTTTATCGTCAATATCAAAATTGAGTTTTGTATTCAAGTCGTAGAAATAAGCTGAGTTGGAATTATCAGTGAGTTTGAGGAATAAGTGAGCGTAGGTTCCTCTTCCACTGATCAAAAACGAACTTTTATCTTTTTGAATCGGACCTTCCAAAGTCAATTTACTTGAAATGACTCCAATTCCACCTTCTCCTTTTAATTTTTGATTGTTTCCTGTCTTTTGCTTAATGTCTAAAACAGAAGACACACGTCCGCCATAATTGGCTGGTATTCCCCCTTTATATAGTTTTAAATTTTTGACTGCATCCGGATTAAAGATAGAGAAGAAGCCAAAAAGGTGTGAAGAATTATAAATCAAGGCGTCATCTATCAAAATCAGGTTTTGATCGGTTGCCCCACCTCTTACATTAAAACCTGAAGCGCCTTCTCCAGCATTGGAAACACCAGGCAGTTGCAGTAAGGACTGGATCACATCGACTTCGCCAAAGACCACAGGAATTTTTTTTATGCTTGAAGCATCAAGCTTGCTCACACTCATTTCTGGATCCTTAATGTTGATGCCTTCAATATTGTCGGTAACTACTACTTCATCTAGATTCTCGGTTTGAGCAGTAAGCTGAAAGTCGATGGTTTTATCTGTAGTAAGGTTGACTTCTCTTTCTATTGTTGTAAATCCAAGGTAAGTGACTTTAATAAGATAAGCGCCCCCAGCCAACTGAATTGAATAATCTCCATTTTGATCGGTGACTGTTCCTTTATTTTTCCCCTCTAAAATGATATTGGCTCCTAAAATAGGCTGATTATCTTCATCGACTACTGTTCCAGATAATTCATACCCTTGCCCAAAAGCAAGGTGCGCAAAAAACAAAAAAATAAGATAAGGTTTGATAGCAAATATTTTCGTCAAATATATTTAACCTTTATGGTTTAAAATCAGTATAAACCTTTAAATAAAACCAAAAATTAAAGGAGATACTTAACGTTTTCTGGAGATGGTAAATCCATCCCTAATGGGCAAAACGACTGTTTCAATTCTGGGATCGGTTTTTAATAGACGATTGTAGTGAAGCAAAGCTTTAGTGTCTTTATCCTTGGGATTTAGCTTTTCGATGACTTTCCCACTCCAAAGTACGTTATCAGATAAGATGAGTCCACCAGACTTAAGTTTGTCGATAATCAATTCAAAATATGCGGGATAGGAAATTTTATCTGCATCTATAAAAATAAGATCAAATTCCAGTTTAAGCTCAGGAATTATAGTTCTGGCATCTCCTAAATGTTGAATGATCCGGGGACCGTATCCACTTAAGTCAAAATATTTTCTCTGGAGGTCAAAAAGCTCTTCATTCCTGTCTATGGTATGAATTTGACCAGTTGGCGAAAGCCCCTCAGCAAGACTTAAGGCAGAATAGCCAGTATAGGTCCCAATTTCTAAAATGGATTCAGGCTTGGTTAGTTTTGAAATTAAACTCAATAACCTTCCCTGGTAATGACCGCTCAACATTCTGGGCTGTAGTACTTTTTGCCAGGTTTCTTTGCTGAGTTGTTGAAGTAACTCAGGTTCCTCTTCGGAGTGCAATTCCACGTAGTCCTGAAGGTCTTTAGAAATAAATTCCATTAACTCAAAATCTTATTGACGAGTTCTTCTTTTTTCTTTTCATCCTCTCCAAAAAGCCATTGTAGCACATTATCCGACCAAATTTCTTCTTTTTCAACTTCTGAAATGATCTTTTGCTCCAAGGCTAAGTCCAGTATCTTTCCAGGATAGGAAGATTGGGGTTCGCTTTCCATTTCTCCGAGTGGATAAGGATCGTCCAGTCCGGCTAAGATTTGAGAGCTCTTTTGATTTTCTAATAGTAGTTTAAGCGATCGCGTATCATGAACCAACGTATCAAAAAAGATATTTTTGTGACCTACAGATTTTCTTGGGTGAACTTTACCTTCAAATAAGTCTGGTCTGCCATCAAAGCCTTGTATGCGACGGCCGAGATTTATTTGAGCCAATTGGCCTCCATGGGCAAAACATACCCGCATGTTGGGATACTTGTCTGGATAGCCGTTAAGTGTTAAAAAGTGATAGGCATCGGCGCACTGGGCCAACATCCAGATCAAATGAAATCGCCAGGACGTATTTTCTAGTTTAATGAATTTTTCACCATCGTAAGGATGAATTTCCACAGCCAGATTGTATTGACTGGCCAGCTCAAAAATAGGCTCATTTTCTTCATCAAAGATACAACGCCAAGTCCCAATGCTATCCATATAATGCGTAGGCAGGCACAAAAGGCTTAAGCCTAGCTCTTCCACACAGCGCTCGATTTCCCACAAGGCACCTCGAACGAAACCCGGATGTACTACAAAGCCTGATGTAAATTTCTTGGGATGGTTATGCTGTACCTTAGCATTGAAATCATTTTGAAAACGCAGGGCCTTTTTCATTTCTTCCACGCGCAGTCCGTTGCCGTATAGCTGGGACAGGTTGAGTACAACCGCATGGTCTATTTGATAGCGCTCCATCCATTCCAGTTTCTCCTTCAGGAAGAAACTCGAATCGGTGACAGGACGTTTCCAACCTTTTTGAAGCATGAATTTTTTATCCTCATCGATCCAGAAAATCTCCTTTTCACGCATGAAACTAGGAATTTCCTCCGGATAAGGAAGAAGATGGGAATGACCGTTAATCCTAAGTTTTCTTTTCATCTTTACACGTTTATGATTACCAGGCTATCCATATTTCACTATTCACTATTCACTATTCACTATTCACTATTCACTACTCACTATTCACTAATTTTCGATCAAATGCTTCATCTTCCAGGCTTCGAAGGTATTGAGAATTAAACCAGCTATGGTCATAGGCCCAACTCCTCCAGGAACAGGGGTGAGGTATCCCGCTTTTCGGGACAGTCCTTCAAAATCGCAATCGCCCACCAATTTTCCTGTCTCTAGTCTGTTGATGCCTACATCTATAACTACGGCTCCTTCTTTGATCATATCTGGCGTTAAAAACCCAGGTTGACCTACGGCGACTATAACAATGTCTGCTTTTCTAGACTCTTCTTTCAATAAGGTCTTCGGAGTATTAATATCGCAGGAAGTCACTGTAGAACGTCCCACCTCAAAATCGTTTCCCAACATGATGGCGATTGGTTTTCCAACAATGTTGGATCTTCCAATCACTACAACGTGCTGACTTTTGGTAGTAATATCGTAGTACTGAAGCAGTTTCAGGATGCCATAGGCAGTGGCAGGTCTCATAGATTTTTGACCTAGAGCCATTTTGCCAAAGTTAAGGGGATGAAACCCATCGATATCTTTATAAGCACTTATTTCGTTGATGATAGGCTTAGGATCGATATGGTCTGGAAGTGGCAGCTGAACTATAAACCCGTCAAAGTGAGATTTATTCAATTTTTTCACTTCAGAGATAAGGTCATACGTAGAAATCGTTTCTTCAAACCTTAGGATTTTATGGTTGATTTCAGCCTTATCGCAAGCTTTTATTTTCCCACGCACATAAGATTCACTAGCTGCATTATGACCTACCATAACAATCGCAATACTCGGTCTGGATAAGTTGTATCCGAGGTGCTTCTGGTCGATATAATGATCTATATCTTCTTTTACCTTTTTTAGGATTTCTTTAGAAACTGCTTTACCGTCAAGTAATTTCATGGCTTTAAGTTAAAGGTCAAAAATCAATTCGTTTTGTTCTGCTTTTCTTGAAATATGAAGCACCAAATTTAATTTTTCTTGAAGACTCATTTCAGGTTTTAAGATGTTTTTTCTAAGCATTTCCTGGATGACCAAGTCCTGTGCCCTCCCTTGGCTAATGGCTTTGGAATAAGGAAGGTCTTCTCTAAACGTTACCAGCGAATACTTGGAAAAGTATTCCTCAGGAAACTGGCTTTCAAATTTCAATTCCAGCTTGCGTTTTTCCAGGAATACTTCATCGGCGGTGTGGGATTTCATCTCATGGAAATTATCTAAAGCTAAATCTGCTATGGCATCTGCATCGGGTTTCCTGTGTTGACTGAATTCTGAAATGGCCTTTTGAAGATCGTAGTCACATTCTGATAACATTTTGTCAAACTCTACCACATCTTCAAAAGAGGCGTTCATACCTTGTCCGTAAAAGGGTACGATAGCATGAGAAGCGTCACCCATCAAAAGGGTTTTACCATAGGTCCAAGGAGTGCATCTTATAGTTCCCAGAGGAGCCGTAGGATTTTCAAAAAATTCAGTCCTCAAATCTGGCATCAGGGCATAAGCATCCGGATACACCGTCTTAAAATACTGCTCAACTCTTTCTTCTGAGGTTAAATTGTTAAAATTAAAGTCACCGCCTTCATAGGCTAAAAATAAGGTCACCGTAAAACTTTTGTCCTGATTGGGCAGGGCAATGAGCATATTCTCCCCTCTTGGCCAGATGTGGAGTGCTGCTTTTTCTGTGGCATAGCCTCCATCTTTGGAAGCTGGAAAGGTTAATTCTTTATATCCGTGCGTCAAAAACTCCTGAGAATGGCTAAAGAGAAATCCCTGTTCTTTTTCCATTTGTTTTCTCACTACTGAACCAGCACCATCGGTGCCTATAATAAAATCAGCTTCCAGGGTGTATTCTGAATTTTCACCTGCCGCACTAAACCTTGCGTGGGCTTGCTTCAAATCAACGTGAATACAAGTATTTTCAAATTTGAGATCTACATTAGGGTAGGTTTCTAACTTGTCTAAAAGCAAGGCATTAAGTCCTGTTCTGGAAATAGAATTGATGTATTCTCCTTCTCGTCCGCTGTATTTGGAAAGTTGAGTTTGTCCTTCGAGGTTGTGTAGCATTCGTCCGTGCATGGGAATACATAGGTTTTCCACTTCTTTTTCCAGACCTACCAATTTCAATCCCTTTAGACCGCGGTTGGACAAAGCTAAATTTATAGATCGGCCCGCTGCCAGGTTGGCTTTACGCAGATCTGCCCGTTTTTCAGTTAGGGTGACCTGGTAGCCCAACTGAGCCATGCGAAGGGCTAGAAGAGATCCACAGAGTCCAGCGCCGATGATAAGAAAATGTTCTTTGTTAGTCATTAAGACAGTGTTTTAAACGTTGTACAAAATTATAAACGTCGGTAAAGGAATTATAAAGTGGGGTAGGTGCAATACGTATTACATCCGGTTCTCGCCAATCGGCAACCACTCCTTTTTTGGTGAGTTCATCGAATAAAGAACGCTTGGCGTTTTTCATTTGAATAGACAATTGGCAACCCCGTTCTTCGGGGGCAGGTGGGGTTAATATTGAAATACCGTCCTGTTGGATTTCATCGATAAGAAACTCAAGAAAACCTGTGAGTTTTATAGATTTTTCTCTCAACTTATCAAAGCCTGCCTGTTCAAAAAGGTTTAATGAAGAACGCGTGCCAGCTAGAGATAAAATAGGAGGATTGCTCAATTGCCAGCCATCGGCAGTTGGTGTGGGATCAAAATCTACTCGCATATTGAAGCGGGAGTCTTTATGATGTCCCCACCAGCCTACAAATCTATTGAGAGACTTATTTTTTAAGTGCTTCTCATGTACAAAGCAGCCTCCGAGGCTTCCAGGACCAGAATTTAAGTATTTATAGGTGCACCATACGGCAAAGTCAGCACCAATGTCGTGTAAATTGGGTAGAATATTCCCAGCACCGTGGGCAAGATCCACCCCAAAAGTAATTTGTTCTTCCTGACAACGTCTGGCTATTTGCTTGAGATCATAAGCCTGTCCAGAATAATAATTGGTGCTGCCTACCATTACCAAAGCGAGTTCTTCTTTGTGTTGATCAATCAAGTCTTCAAAATCTTCCTGACGGCATAAATGTTCTCCTGCTCTGGGTTTCCACAGAATTAAACCCTCTTTAGGGTCGATATTATGAAATTTCAGTTGCGATTCCACCGCATATTTATCCGAAGGGAAAGCATCGCTTTCAATGAGAATTTTAAACTTTTTAGATGTAGGTTGGTAAAAGGATACCATCATGAGGTGGAGGTTGACGGTAAGCGTATTCATGATGACCACTTCTTCGGGTTGAGCCCCAACAATCTTGGCCATAGGAGCAGATAAATCTTCGTGAGAAGTGAGCCAGGGGGTTTTGGCATCGGTATGTCCCTCCACACCAAACCGAGCCCAGTCGTCCAGCTCCTGCTGAACGTAAGCCTGAGTTTGTTTAGGCTGAAGACCTAGTGAGTTGCCACACAAATAAATTTTTGGAGATCCATTGGCATCAATAGGAAAATGAAATTCCTTTCTGAACCGTCTTAAGGGATCCGTTTGATCTTGTGCTTCAGCAAATGCTTTGGAATTGGTATAATTCATAAATTTAATAAACCTCGATATCCGTGAAAAAGATTTTAAAACTTCCGTCTTTTGTTTTGTGCATTCTGGAGATTTTGAGGCCTTTAAAATCATCGTAATCTTCCCAGGTGGTTGAAAGTCTTGGTTGATCACTCCCGCTAGGTGTGTAGGACCATTCTCGAATCATCTTATCCTTATCTATATAAATGTGATAGGTATCTCCAGGGGTGTAACCAGCCTCATTTTTATACATGATTGCAATTTCCTGCATCAATTCACCAGAAATTTGAGCCTCTACCTGCTCGTTAACTTTGTGGTCAAAATTATCATCCCAAACCAAATGATAGGGGAAAAGTAACCAATACTTATCATTTACAAATCCGCGATCTGCAAAAGCAATTTCTTCATCAAAATCATCGCTGTTGTAGGTGAGAGTTGTATCCTGTGTAGCCATAGTAACCTCGTTGGTTTTGGGCTTCCAGGTCCAAGAACGACTAGAGATGTTTTCTCCATTTTGGGCATTGAAGGTATAGGCGATAGAATCTACCTCAGACCAATTCTCGTAGCCGTTGGCAAAAGCGATTTCCTCCATCAAACTTAGAGCTTGCTTCTGACTGGCTTCAGAAGTGGTCTCAGATTCTTCTGTCTTTTCTTTCTTAGATTGACAACCTATAACTAGGAGTAGAGATACAAATAAAATGGAAAGATGTTTCATGGTTTAAATTTTTCAGTAAAGTTAGGGTATGAGGAAGGTATCTACAAATTATACCCATCAAATTACTAAATACTGGTGTAAGTTCTATTAGCTTAAAATAGATGTATATGATAGGTCTCCAATATCGCAGGTTATAGGAAAAATACCATTGGTTTTAAGTGATTTCTAAAAAGATTTGTTTTAAAGCCCGAAGATGCTCAAAAAGCAAGACGTATA
>CAZOAD010000080.1:0-9261 GCA_964577705.1 uncultured Mesohalobacter sp. | reverse complement strand
GAATTTCCTTAAACTAGTTTATGATTCTTGATTGAACTAATTCCTAGGTTTGGCATAGGACTAAAAATTAAAATCAACGCACCATAAAACGCATATTATGAATACTTTAAAGATCGACAACCTGAATCTAACTTACAAAAACGGTTACAACGCTATAAATGGAATTTCTTTAGAAATCAAAAATGGAATGTTTGGTTTGCTAGGTCCTAATGGCGCTGGCAAATCTTCATTAATGAAAACGATTGTGGGCTTGCAAAAACCGACCTCAGGTTCAATTGAGTTTAATGATATAGACGTTGTGGACGACACAGAATACCTTAAAAAAAATCTAGGATTTTTACCACAGGATTTTGGGGTTTATCCAAAAGTAAATGCATACGACCTGTTAAACCATATTGCCATTTTAAAAGGAATTACTGAAAAGGGAGAGCGTAAAAATCAGATTCAATATTTATTAGAAAAAGTCAACCTCTGGCATTTTAGAGACAAGGAAGTGCATACGTTTTCAGGTGGCATGAAACAGCGTTTTGGCGTAGCACAAGCTTTGCTTGGAAATCCGAAGATAATTATTGTTGATGAACCTACAGCAGGACTTGATCCGGAAGAACGTAATCGTTTTAACACCCTACTCAGTGATATTAGTACTGAAGTTGTTGTGATTTTATCGACGCATTTGGTTGAAGATGTCAAAAATCTATGTTCAGAAATGACCATAATGAATCGGGGAAAGGTTCTTAAAACAGGAAAGCCGAAAGAATTAATTAAAGAATTGGAAGCTAAAATCTGGTCAAAATTTATTCTTAACGACGAATTAGAAACTTACAAGTCAAAATTCAATGTGATCAGTCAGCAACTTATAGAGCGTCAATTACAAATCACAGTATTTTCAACTATACAGCCTGAAGGGTTTTTACCAGTAGAACCAATGCTTGAGCACGTGTACTTTAATGTGCTTTCTCAAAACAATTGATTATGAATCCTATATTTCAATTTCAATTAAAGCATAGCGGTAACAGGTATGTTTTAAGTTTAACAGGACTTCTATTGTTTTTTGCAGGATGTTTTGGCGGTTACAAATTTAATTTAACTGCAGGTGAAGGCATTTACCTGAACTCACCTTACACGATTGGATTTATGATGACATTGCTGAGTTTGTCCATCATATTTTTAGCCATATTATTTGCAATGGAGTTGCTTTTTAAAGAATGGGATACAAAGTTTGACATCCTGTTATTTTCATATCCGGTGACTTTAAAGACCTATTTGATAGGGAAATTTTCAACATTTTTTTTAAAGACCTTTCTCAGTTTTTTCATTTTAATTCTTGGCTTTGTGACTGGTCAGAATTTGCGAACAGGCAGTGAGATGCAGGAAGTATTTGATTTACTTTATTATGTATATCCATTTTTGATCTTCGGGGTTTTGAACTGCTTTTTTGTCTGTAGTTTCTTATTCATGGTAGCCTATACCACGCGAAAAAAACTATTGATTGTTGTTGGGGGTTTGCTGCTTTATGTGCTTTACATGGTATTGCTGGTGTTTTCTAACTCCCCATTTATGGCAGGAAGCTTACCTCAATCTGTTGAAGTGCAAAAACTATCCTCTTTGCTCGACCCTTTCGGGGTTTCTGCATATTTCTTCGAAGCCAGGCATATGACGGTCATCGCAAAAAATCAGATGTTGGTTCCGCTGACTGGCTTTTTGGCTACAAACCGTTTAGTTTATCTCTCTCTATCCGTTGTGTTTTTGATGATTGCTCGTCGTTTTTATTCGAGTGATAAAAGTGTAGGCAAAAAAGAATTGAAGCGCAACAAACAAAAAGTTGGGGATACTTTAACTAGAATAATAAAAGTCAAAATTCCAACTATTGATTTTAGTTTTAAAGCAGAACTCAAGTCTGCTCTTTCTTTTGCAAAGCTGGATTTGGTCTATTTATTTAAAAGCGTTAGCATTGTCGCAGTCACTATACTGCTGGTATTCTTTGTAGGAATGGAAATGTATGCAGCCATTGATAAAGGAATACGTTTACCCCAATACTATGCGAGTTCAGGACTTTTAGCCACATCTATTTCACAGAGTTTTTATTTTTTAGGTGCCTTCATTTTAGTGTATTTCGTCAACGACATGTATTGGAGAAGTCAAACAGCTGGTTTTTATTTGATCGAACAGAGTACATATTTTTCCAAAACCAAATTAAAAGGACATTTAGTATCCATTGGTGTATTACTATTATTTCTAACTATTGTACTTATTGCATTAGCTTTGGTTTTTCAGCTAAGCTATGGTTATACCCAAATAGATGGGTTGGCATATTTAGGAGTTTTAGTTTTTAATACCATTCCACTTTTTCTATTTGGAACTTTATTACTTCTCATTAATAATGCTTTACGTAATAAATGGGTTGCATTAGGTGTATCAATCCTATTGGTCATTATTTTTGCGACACCATTGGTTAAGATGGTGTTGCCATATCCATTATTTCATTTTCTTTCTGGGTTTAAAGGGGTTTATAGTGACTTAAATGCTTATGGTATTTACTTGTCAGCCTTTTTAAGTCGCTTATGTTTTGGATTAAGTTTTTTAGGCCTCTTGTGGGTTCTGAATTCGTATTTGAAATCAAAACAATGGACAAAACTAAAGTCTGTTTTTGTGATTGTTTTCCTGGGAGTAGGCGTCTTTAGCGGTATCAACTTCATGGAAGGTTATACGCCTAAGAATGAGGATTCTAAAATAATAGAAGCTGTAAAATACGAAAAGACCTATCGTCATTATCAGAATATTTCCCAACCTACTATAGTTGATGTAGATACAAAAATTGACTTGTTTCCATCTAAAAGCGCTTATAATATTCAAGGAAAATATGTATTACAAAACTTAACGGAAGAGCCAATTCAAGACATATTAATAAATTTTCATTCAGATTTAAATCTGAAAGAGGCCACTTTTAAGATGTATGGCGAAGCTATTGCCATTGATGAATTAATCACCGAAATACAACTTAGTAAACCTTTATTACCTCATAAGACAGCAGAATTAGAGTTCCAATTATCTTATAAATGGCATGCTGTAAACGGTCATCAATCCTTTAATGCCATTGTCGGGAATGGATCGTTTATGAGAATTAGTAATTACTTTCCGGTGATTGGATACCAATCTGATAAAGAGATAGGGGATGAGCAAAAGCGTAAAATATATGAATTAGGTGCTAAAACCGATTTGAAACCACTGGAAATGCCTGAGGTCTTCAGGAATGATTTTATCAATCTGAATATGATCGTTTCAACTGAGGCTGAACAAACACCAATCGGAACAGGAGATGTGGTAAGGTCATGGTCAGAAAATGCCAGAACTTTTGTACAACACCAGTTGGACAGCATACCATTTCGTTTTGCAGCGGCCTCTGCTGAGTATCAAAAGCAATCATTAATCCATCGAAATATAGACATTGAAGTTTTTTTTGATGACAAACATTTTGAAAACGTAGATCGACTGCTTAAAAATGCCAGATTAAGTTTAGACTATTGTATTGATAATTTTGGCGCCTTCCCGTTTGAAAAAATCAGTTTTGTTGAAGTGTCTTCTTTTACCAGTGGCTTTGCCGCAACGGCTTATCCGTCTACTGTATTTATGACCGAAAACAAGATTTTCCATGCCAATATAGAAAGTGATCCTAGTAAGGATGTCATCAATGAACTTGCCGGACACGAGTTATCTCATTTATGGTGGGGAAATAACCAAATTAATCCGGATATAAGACAAGGTGCTTCCATGCTAACAGAAACCTTGGCCATGTACACAGAAATGATGATTTATAAAAGATTGTATGGCGACGAACGCATGAGGGAGCGGTTAGAAATACATCAACAAATTTATGAAAATGAAAAAGGATTATATGGTGATTTCCCACTAATAAAAGTCCCTTATGGTGCAACTCATATTGCGTATTCAAAAGGAGCTATCGCTATGGTTCGATTATCAGAGTTAATCGGTGAAGATAAAGTAAATGAAGCTTTAAAGAATTTTTTAATCCATAATAGATACCCCAAAAAACCAACCGCATTGGATCTACTTCAGGAACTTTACAAGGTGACTTCAGATGAGAATGTAAAATCGCAAATTGATAAATTATTTAAAGAAATTTAATATGAAAACTGCTATAAAACTTTTTATGATAATAGGTTGTTTCACATTGACACATATTTGTGCAGCGAGCACAGTCTTTTCTAAACAAGATTTGGTATCCATCGATTTAATCATACAGACAGATCAAGTTTCGATTGGCGGAACGCTTGTTATTCCATCCCATCCTGAAGAGGAATCTTTAGTAGTCCTTAGTTCAGGAAGTGGTCCGCAAGATAGAGATGAAACTTTAGAAGGTTTTAAAATATTTAAAGTTATAGCCGACCATTTAGCTTCAAAAGGGATAGCGTCATTTCGTTATGATGACAGAGGCGTTGGAGAAAGCTCAGGAGATTTTGTCAATAGCACGCTCGATGATCTTTCAAAAGATGTGAAAGCTATAATGGCTTTTTTTACATCCTCAGATCAGTATCCTTTTCGGGAATTTATCCTGTTTGGACACAGTCAGGGCGGTATCGTTGCTGCTAAAGTTGCTGTTGATAATCCATCCGTCAAAAAGGTGATTTTAATGGGAACACCTTCAGCACCACTGAACGAGGTGGTTTTATACCAGGTCAGGCAGGAATATCATAACTCTGACATATCCAAATCGCTAATTGAAGCTGAGGTATCTGCGCATAACAAATTGATGTGGGCCATAAGAGACAATAAGAACATTGATGAAGCCTATCATTTATTTAAACAAACTACCAAATCTGTATTATTTGAAAATAATGCACATCTAGGAATGGATCCGAAACAAATGGAACAGCGGGCAATCGCCAAAGCAGATGAATATCAAATTATCTATGCCTTGCCTTCGCTTACTTCTTTTCTGTTTTACGATCCATCAAAAGACTTAGAATGGTTGAAAATTCCGGTTTTAGGCTTGTTCGGAGGAAGGGATGTTCATGTTTCTATCGATCATCATAAAGACAGAATGGAAAACGCTTTGTTGAAATCGGGTACAAGGTTCCAGTTACTAATTTTTGAAAATGCAAATCATTTTTTTCAAAAAGCAAAAACCGGAAGCATAAATGAATATGTAATTCTAAAGAAGAACTTTGTAGATGGTTTTTTGGATGCTATTTCAAAGTGGATTCTGGAGTTTAACTAAAGATTACTCTAATTTGTGACGTTTATTGTATTTGCCTGATAAATATAGACCACTACAATTAAATTGGTTTGCGATATCTATCACAATTTGTTGTTCTTCTGACTTCACAGAAAGTTGAAGTTTTCTTTCAGGTAAAGTATCGGTTGCATTTTTTACCGATAATTAAAAGAAATCCTATCTTTGAGGTAGTTAGCTCTAAAACAAAATGAATTACTTTTCTGCAAAACTTTACCTGAAAATGTTAAATTGTGCTATGGCTGAAGGCATGACACAAAAGGATTTTGCGGAATGGCCAACATCTTTTGAAGACGCCAAAAAAATAGAAGTTATATCGGCAGAAGAATTTTTAACCGCCCACGAATTATTAGATGATAGGCTAGGGCCGGGCTTTGGCGTTCGTGTGGGGCAACAAATGATTATTGATGATTATGGTGTTTTAGGATTGTCTTGGCGTACGTGTTCCAAAGTTGGTGAAATCTTTGAACGGAGCGAACGCTATTTCAAACTGCTATCCAACACCTTTGATTGGCAAATCAAAAACGATGGTGACATTTCTCATGTTGTGCTTAATCGTGAGGCACATCGAAGAGGTATGGAATTATCCACTGAGGCTAGTCTATCGGCAACGGTTGTCGTGTTGCAAGCCATGTCAGAAAAGGATATTTCCCCGGCTCAAGTCAGTTTTAAACATAAGGCACCAAAAAGTATTGAAAGTCATGAAGATGCTTTTAAATGTCAGATTTTATTTAATCAACCTCAATATAGTATAACTTATAAAACGGAAGACCTCAATTTAAGAACTGCCAAAGCTGATGCTAGTATAAATAGCTACCTCCTACAACAGGTTGATGAAAAAACAAAAGGCATTAAAATTCCAAGTTCAAAATTAGTCCATGACGTAGAATTGCTTATAACTGATGCGCTACCTACAGGAATCCCAAGTATTCAACATATAGCTGAGTTAACGGCAATGAGTAACCGAACACTAACCAGAAGACTTGCTGATGCGGGTGTTACCTATCGTGACCTAATTCGAAAAACTCAAGAAACCATTGCCAAAGACATGCTAGTAAACACCACACAAAGCATAGGAGAAATAGCATTCTTAACAGGCTTCTCCGAACAAAGTGCATTCAATCGCGCTTTTAAGAAATGGACCAACCAATCTCCTTCAGAATATAGAAAATCCAGCTAAAATTAACCTTTTGGCGTAAAATGTCAAAAGGTTGTCATGAAGTGTCAAAAATACCTTTTGTACACTTCACATTTTTGTACCATCAAAATAACACAGGATATGATGAGTACAGTTCACTTATGGGCAATGATCTCATTTTTAACATTTAAAGCCGTTGTTTCAGAACCACACAATTATCGTGCTTATTCGCATTCCAATGCAGTGATAAACGAAGACCCAATTAAAGAAAAGGTCTTAACAATTCTTCAAAAGAAATGCAATGTATGCCATAAGAAGAAAAACCCGTTTATGGTTTTTAAACTAAAAAATATGGATAAGCGCTCTAAAAAAATCTTTAATCAAGTTTTTGTAAAAAAACGAATGCCTAAAGGCGACAATATTACACTAACTACTCGCGAATCTCAAGAATTACTAACCTGGATAAATTCCACTAAAAACAACAAAAATGGAAATAAACTTTAAAATCATTGTATTGTTGGTCAGTATTCTATTTACTGGTCTTACAGCTGGACTCTGCTTTACTTGGTCTAATGCGGTTACACCTGGAATTGGTCGACTTGATAATATCACGTTCTTAAAATCCTTTCAAGCGATGAACAGAGCCATTATTAATGGAAAGTTTTTACTCGTCTTTATGGGCCCGATAGTATTACTATTTCTAAATGCCTATTTGTTTAAGAATGACAGTACAAGTTTTTGGCTTTTTCTAACTGGTGCAATCTTCTTCTTTATAGGAGTTAGTTTAATCACCATTTTCGGAAATGTTCCACTAAACGAAATCTTAGACAAATCGAATCTTGAAACACTTTCTAAAGTTGAACTTCAAGATCTTCGAACTCAATTTGAACGACCCTGGAATCGACTACACAATCTAAGAACATTCTCCTCTATTAGTGCTTTCACTTTACTAGTTATTGGATTGTTCTATCTAAAATAGAATAAATAATCAATCCTAAATTAAACAAAAACAACACATTATGAAATATTTAAGAGCAATCAGTATCGGTATAATCATCTGGATTATCGGAGTAAGTGTCTACAACCTCTCGTTTACTTTCACGATTATAGAGGACGCACAACAACAAGCCAATATGCTACTTTTTATTGCGGTAATGCCATTAGTCTGGTTTGGTACAAAGCAGTATTACAAAATAGATGCTAACACACATGGATATTGGGTAGGCCAGACTTTCTTTTTAACTGCTGCTGCTTTAGATGCCTTAATTACGGTACCTGTTTTTATCCTTCCAAACGGAGGTTCCTATTATCAGTTTTTTACCGATTTAGGGTTTTGGCTTATTGGTTTCGAATTTTTAGCCATAGCCATGCTGTATTGGTACATCCAATTAGGAATAAAAAAACTTAAAAACTAAACTAAAACTATGTCATTTTTTAAACATTTAGACGAATTGTCAGATATCACAGATATCACATGGAACGATCGAAAACGATTGGGGCCATTAGACAAAGCCTCTCAACAAATTATGCGAGGCGAATCGAACTTTTCTAATGCTCAAAAAGAAGTATTTGCTGCCTATGTGTCCGGCTTAAATGCTTGTGCTTTTTGTTATGGCTCTCATGCTGCGGTAGCTAAAAACTTTGGAGTAGACACTAAAGTAATTGAAGCGCTTATCGAAGATATAGATGCAGCACCCATTAACGAAAATGAAAAACCAATCTTCAAGTATCTTAAGAAATTAACACTAAGTTCTAGTAAACTCATTCAAGAGGATGCTGAAGCAGTATATGCTGCTGGATGGTCTGAAAAAGACCTGCAAGATGTCATTCTAATTGGATGCCTATTCAATTTTTACAACCGTTTGTTAGATGGACATGGAGTCAAAGGAAACTCAGCCATCTATCAATTTGGCGGAGAACATTTATACAAAAAGGGATATAGTGTCCCTTGGTTTATCGGATTCATTAAAGGAATGATTAAAAAAAGTAAACTAAAGAAGATTAAAGAATATACATCAAAATAACCTCAATTTAAAAACAGAAAACATGAAAACAGAAAACATTTTAGTTATCGGAGGTACCGGAAAAACCGGTCGCCGAGTAGCCGAAAATTTAACTCAAGCTGGACACAATGTTCGTGTCGTTGGTAGAACAACAACCCCAGCCTTTGATTGGGAAAATCCTGAAAGCTATGAAGCTGCCCTGAAAGATATAGATAGAGCTTATATCGTTTATTATCCAGACCTGGCCGTTCCTGGTGCCAGAGATGCGATTACAAAACTTACTAATAAAGCCTTAGAAGCTGGATTAGAAAAAGTAGTCTTACTTTCAGGGAAAGGAGAGACTGAAGCTGAAGCATGTGAGGATATCGTTGCCAATTCAGGATTAAACTACACTTTAGTTAGAGCCTCATGGTTTAATCAAAATTTTAGTGAAGGTGCCTTTTTAGATTTTGTATTAGATGGTGTGGTTGCATTACCCATGCCTGAAGCTGAAATTCCTTTTGTAGACGCCGATGATATCGCTGATGTAGTATCTAAAGTACTTGTTGATGATTCGTATAATGGACAAACTATAACGGTTACAGGGCCACAAAAAAGAACCTTTAAAGAAGTTGTAGTAATCATGGCTGAAGCTAGAGATAAGCACATTCAATTTGTACCCATTTCTATTGATGAATTTAAAGAGGGTATGAGACAAGCGGGATTACCAGACTCTTATGTATGGTTATTTGGATATCTCTTTCAAGAAGTATTAGGAAATCCTGAAAATCAAGCCGTTTCTGAAGATGTTGCCAAAGTATTGGGAAAACCTGCAAAAGATTTTGAAACTTTTGCTAAGGAGACTGCAACAACTGGAGTTTGGAACTAAA
>CAZOAD010000079.1:0-9402 GCA_964577705.1 uncultured Mesohalobacter sp. | reverse complement strand
CATCCTTTAGATTTTACAGTTAGAGAGACGTTTGCCTTAATAGCTGTTTTAATCATGGGAATGCCCATTTCATATTATCTGTTTTATCGCATCTTAAGTGTCTTTTTTACCTATTTCACCCACGCCAACATCAACCTTGGGAAACTTGATAAATACTTAAGTTATTTGTTTGTCACCCCCATCATGCACAAATTTCATCATCACCGGGACCTACCCTGGACCGATACCAATTATGGCAATATGTTTTCAATCTGGGACAGGCTTTTTGGCACCTATCTCTACGATGACGCAAACAAGATAAAATATGGATTAGACATCGTAGAAGATTCCAAAGACGAGGACATCTGGTTTCAATTAAAAATTCCTTTTAATCGGGATATCAAAACCAAGTAATCTATAGGTTTTAAATCGTGGAAATCACTTTCTTAAAATTAAATATTTTGGGGCATAACCAGGCTATCCCTTCAAGTACGCAAAACAAAATCACATCATTAACTCATCAAAAGAGCTTCTTTTAGTCGCTTTTTGATGTCGCATGATCTAGTGTTTTGTTTTTTGCGTGCTTTTCGTTCTATCCTTATGCCATGCGCATATGAAAATTTTCAAACGATGCAGCTTACCCAACAATTATGATGTAGTTCTATCATAAAAACATAAGCTCACGGGTTTAGAAATCAATAAATAATAAGAACAGTCTTGTAACCAAAAATCAAAATGTCAATGAAAGTGCGTCTACTTTAACATGATGTTTCATTTTCAGACTAATAATCCATTACCTCTTGAATCTTAGCTTTTACCTTTTCTGTGCTTGGAATCATGGTTTCTTCCAGAACCGAATTCAGAGGAATGGCTGGCATATTTTCTGAACCAATCGTCATGACCGGAGCGTCCAGAAATTGAAAACATTCTTCCTGAATCTTCCCACTAAGCGCTCTGGCAAACGTATTATTTGAAGGTTCTTCAGTAACGACTAAGCATTTCTTGCATTTTTTGACAGATTTCATGATCGTTTCCTCATCTAATGGATGAAGCGTCCTCAAGTCAACGATTTCAATCTGATCCTGCATACCTAATTCTTCCGAAGCGTTCATCGCCCAGTGAACGCCCATACCGTAAGTAATGATACTAAGTGTCTCTTTGTCGTACTGAGGCCAGACCTCCTGTAAGACCCATGCCTTGCCGAATGGCAGAACATAATCCTCTGCAGGCTCGATACTAGTAGCTCCTTTAGTTCCTGGAACTTTGCTCCAGTATAAGCCCTTATGTTCAAAAATAACCACTGGATTGGGATCATGATAGGCGGCTTTCATCAGGCCTTTAAGATCTGCTCCATTACTTGGATAAGCAATTTTAAGACCCCGTATATTACTCACTACGCTCTCTACCGAAGAAGAATGGTAAGGACCTCCGCTGCCATAAGCGCCAATAGGTACTCGTAAAATCATAGACACTGGCCATTTCCCGTTAGATAAATAACAGCTTCGGCTCACTTCAGTAAATAACTGGTTGAGACCCGGCCAGATATAATCAGCGAACTGAACTTCAACAATAGGCTTAAGACCTACAGCCGACATTCCGACAGTGGAACCCACAATAAACGCCTCCTGAATTGGTGTATTAAACACACGATGGTCTCCAAATTTCTGAGCCAATGTCGCTGCCTCTCTAAACACGCCTCCTAATCGTCCTCCAACATCCTGACCGTAAAGCAAACATTCTTTGTACTGAGTCATCAACTCCTCAATAGCAAAAAGTGCACAATCCACCATCACGACTTTCTCAGCTCCCTGAGGAGAGCGCTCCCCTTTTTCTTCAGTGATAGGCGTTGGAGCAAAATCATGCGTAAATAAATCTTCTGGCTTAGGATCTTCTGCCTGCAGCGCCTCCTGATATTCTTTTTCTACTACTGCTTGTGCCACTTTCTCAAAGGCGTCGAGCTCATCTTCTGTAAAATCGTTGTCCAGCAGTTGCTGCCTTAATTTGGGATACGGATCTCTCGTCTTTGACTCTTCCAAATCATCTCTATAAAACTCCATACGGACGCCAGAGGTATGGTGATTGAGCAATGGACACTTAGCATGAACCAAAAAAGGCCTTCGTTCCTTTCTGACGGTCTCCAACACTTTCTCAAATTCAGTGTAAGACTCTATAAAATCAGTACCGTCAATGCTTATAGCCTCTAAGCCATTAAAGCCTCTGGCATATTCAAAAGCATCCTGAGCTCTGGTTTCTTCAGCATTGGCAGAAATATCCCAACCATTATCCTGAACTAAGTAAACGATAGGTAATTGTTTGAGCGCCGCCATCTGTAGAGCTTCTGCAATTTCTCCTTCAGTCACCGAGGCATCGCCAAGCGAGCAGACGACTACCGGTAGTTCTTCTTTATTTTGAAAGCCAGACTTTTTGTGCTCTTTATAAGAGAAACCTAAGGCTGCCCCTGTAGCAGGAATGGCCTGCATTCCGGTTGCTGAACTTTGATGTGGAATCTTTGGTTTATCATCATCATTGAGGCTTGGATGGGAATAGTAAGTCCTCCCTGCAGAAAACGGATCGTCCTTTTTGGCCAAAAGTTGAAGCATCAAATCTTTAGGCTGCATGCCAATAGCCAACAAAATAGAATCATCTCTATAATAAGGATAGACATAATCCTGAGGTTTTAGCTGCATCCCTACTGCCGTCTGAATCACCTCATGACCACGAGATGTGGCGTGTACGTATTTGGAAACCACTTTAAAATTATCTTCATACAGCTCCGACAAAGCTTTAGCGGTAACTAAATTGGTGAAGGCTTTTTTGAATATATCTTTTGAAATCATAGATAGTTTAAATTATGAATTTTGAATTATTAATTATTAATTCATGATTTGGATCTTGAGGTTTTGATAATCGAAGTTAAGAGACGAATCATTTCTTCGCAATCTTCAACATGAGTTTTGAGATCTATTTTAACGACTTGACTTTTATCAAGGAGTTGAAGCCAATAAAGTGTTTCTCTTGTCTCTTTAGAAGCCAAAGTCAACTTATGTATAAAATCTGCTCGACTGTATGCTGCTTCAGATTCAGCTATATTTGCTCCAATACTAGTTCCAGACCTAAGAAGTTGTTTTGATAATACAAATTCCTTTTGCAGCTTGAGCTGTTTATACAACTCGATAATTTTTAAAGAGAACTCAAAACTTTTATCCTTTACTATGTTCTGCTTCATGATCTGTATTTACTTCAATTCAAAATTGAAAATTATAAATTAATAATTTTCAAGGTAATCCGCAATTCTTCTTAAAAAACTACCAGCCAAGTAACCATCCACGATACGGTGATCGAAAGAAAGAGACAAATACATCATCTGTCTTATTTCGATTTTATCTCCATCTTCATATTCAATAACCTCCGCTCTTTTTTTGATGATACCAGTTGCTAAAATCGCTGCCTCAGGCTGATTGATAATTGGTGTTCCCATGAGACTTCCAAAGGTCCCCACATTAGAAATGGTAAAGGTGCTGCCTTTGGTCTCATCGCTGCTTAGCTTATTATCTCTTGCCTTAGCCACTAAGGAGTTCACCTCTTTAGCCAATTCTTCTAAGTCTTTTTTATCGGAATTTTTAACCACTGGAACAATCAAATTACCACTTGGTAAAGCGGTGGCCATGCCGATGTTGATCTCATCTTTGACGATGATTTGCTTACCATCCAAAGATGAATTGATCAACGGGAAATCTTGTATAGCCTTGGTCACTGCTTGAATAAAGAGAGGGGTAAAAGTTAGCTTCTCCCCTGTTTTCTCCTTAAAACTAACTTTATTTTCATTTCTCCAATTCACTAAGTTAGTCATGTCAGCTTCTACATAAGCCGTAACGTGAGGAGAGGTGTGTTTGGAAAACACCATATGATCGGCAATCATTTGGCGCATCCTATCCATCTCAACCAGTTTTCCCTTGCCTTTGTCAAACTTTAGATCAGGTACTTGAAAACCGGAAGGCGTGTTCACCTGTTCAGGCTGAGCGAACTGAGCTGGCCTACCCTCTTCGATGTATCTAAACACGTCAGATTTTTTAAGTCTATCTTGAGCTCCAGTCGCCGGTATTCTAGCCAACTCTTCATAACTAATATGGTAGTCTTTGGCAATTTTTTCAACCAAAGGCGAGTAAAAGTGATTGTCTCTGGAGCTTGGTTTCCAAGCTTTATTTGATGGTGCAGAAGGTTTTTTGGATTGCTGTTTTGAAGGTTGAGGAGTAGGTGATTGTTGAGCTGATTCTTTTTTACTGGTATCAGCTGTAGTCTTTGTCTTTTCTGATGGAGTTTCTGCAGCATTTGAAGCTTCGATAATAGCGATGACTTCACCCACTTTTACAACATCATTGGCTTCAAATTTAATTTCTTTTAAAGTTCCAGCAGAAGGTGCTGGCACCTCATTATCGACTTTATCAGTTCCCACTTCAACCAAAATATCACCTTCCTGAAAGCTTTCGCCAACATTGACCACCCAATTCAGGATAGTCCCTTCCGAAATACTTTCTCCCATCTTTGGAAGTTTAAATTCTGTGGTTGTATTACTCATAGTTTTTTGATTCTAACTTCTAATTTGGATCCTATATATTTCAATTATTTACCGCCCTTAAATTCCTGCAATGTTTTATAAAAATTTTCCTGCTCAGGCCTGTTTTTTGGCACTTCTGTTAAAGGCTCCACGGCTTCCAGACTCTTATGACAGTCGGCGGGTAACTGCTGATAAAGTCGCGTCCCTGCTGTTTTCCAGGCTATCATGTCATCTGATACTTCTTTGATGATTTTAGCTGGATTTCCAACAACCAAGCTGCGTTTTGGAATCTTTGTTTCAGCTTTTACGAATGCTAAAGCACCAATAATCGACTCTGAACCAATTTCAGCATCATCCATGATCACGGCATTCATACCTATCAAACAGTTTTCTCCAAGATTTGCCCCATGAATAATAGCCCCGTGACCTACATGTGCTCCTTCTTTAAGTCGTATACTTTTGCCAGGAAACATATGAATGGTACAATTCTCCTGCACATTTACTCCATCCTCCAGGATGATCTCCCCCCAGTCACCACGTATGGCAGCCCCGGGTCCAATGTAACAATCTTTGCCAATAATCACATTACCGGTAACAGCCGCCTGAGGATGTACGAAGCTGGAGGGATGGATTACTGGTATGTAGTTTTTGAATTTGTAGATCATTTTATTTCCGCTTTTGCGGAAATCTCTTTCCGCCTAATTCATTCTATTTTGATAGCCGAGAGTTAGATAAATCCAAATTCCAATTATCAGTTAAATCAGACCAATTTGGATTCATTTCTTCAATTAAATCAATTTTCCAAGCCCTATTCCATTTTTTAAATCTTCTTTCTCTTAGGCTTGCATCTGAACCGTTCTCAAACTCTTCAAAATAGACTAGTTTATTACAATTATAGCGTGAAGTGAAAGAGTTCGGATAGACTTTCAATTTGTGCTCTTTCACTCGCTCGTCTAAATTATCAGTTACTCCAATATATATTACCGAGTTAAATTTATTCGTCATTATGTAAACATAATAAGACATATAAAGGTTTGATTTATCGCATATTTTTTTATGCATTAAGACATCCGTTTTCACGGATGTTTATTACTTAAACCTCTTAAGCTTCTCTTTTGTAAAAGAACTCAAAACTAACTTTCCGCTTATTTTAGCACGCTCTTTCAAGAGTTCATCCCAATCTTCTGTCCCTCTCCAGAACATTTGCTTCATATGCTTAACAGCTTCTGGATTGTACTCACATAAATTTTTTGCAAAGTCTGAAACAGCAATATCCAACTCTTCTGTCGTCTCGTAAACGCTGGCAAACAAACCTTTGTCTTTTGCCCATTCAGCTGTATAAAAGCTATTAGCATCTATCGCAATCTGGGACATCCCACTAACGCCTAATTTACGCTCTACGGCAGGACCGACCACAAATGGACCAATGCCCAGATTCAATTCGCTGAGCTTTATGGAGGCAAATTTGGTGGCCATACAATAATCCATTGAAGAGGCTAAGCCTACTCCACCGCCTACTGTTTTACCCTGCACTCTACCAATAATGAATTTTGGGCATTTACGCATGGCATTGATGACATTGGCAAATCCACTGAAAAATTGTTCACCAGTATTTTCATCTTCAATAGAAATCAACTCTTTAAAACTGGCGCCTGCGCAAAATGTACGGTCACCTCCTGACTTTAAAATAATGACTAGTACTTCATCATTACTCCCAACTTCTGTAATGGTCTCTGCTAGCTGAGCCAGAATATCACTGGGTAAAGAGTTATGCGCAGGGTGAAAAAATTCTATAGTGGCAATCTTATCTTTAATCTCTTTTTTTACGTAGGGTTTCGTCATGATTTATAGTTTTCTCAATCGTTTTCGAATCATCATCAAAACTAATGATTGTTAGTATGATTTACAATTGGTTTAGCTTTAGTTTATACTAAATCAACCCAAACTGCTCAAAATGATGATTGAAATGTTTTCGGTTCAAAAGTTTCCATTCAAAAGCATTGAGTTCTCCAAATACTGCATTTTTGGTCGTTGCCTCTGGATGCTCTCTAAAGAAAGTTTCATAAGTTTCATAGGCTTCAAGCAGTGCCTTTTTCGCTTCTTCAATATTCTCATGCTTCAGCTCTTCTAATTCATCTTCTTTCATCAGGGGAAACTTATAGCCTCGGGGCATCTTTTCATAAGTATAGAGGGTTTCCTGAACCTTCTCAATATGCTCTTCGGGAGTAATTACTTCAAAGCCGGAAATTTCACCCGTAGCGATACGAAGGGTCATTTCCAAATGTTCAAGCATGTGTTGTGGAGTCAATTTTCCCCAGCTAGCTTTATCGGCTGCTGAAAGTGATCTTAATTTGTTTTCAATAAACTCTTTATCAATTTCATGGAAAGTCTCCTGCTTTTTCTGAACCATAGTCAATATCGTAGCTATGGCCACCAGCTTATCCTCTTCTTCAACGGCTTCAACATCAAAGACCTCAACATACCACTTTACAATGCCACTAGGCAATTCTTTTCCTTTGGGATCGCGATCCACTTTTTCTTTACAGGTTAAACGCACATTAATCGTATCGTTATGATAAAGAGGTCTCAAGAATCTAATTTCTTCCAGACCATAATTGGCAGCTACCGGTCCTTTATTAGGATAAACAAACAATCCGGCTGCAGCTGAAATGATAAAATATCCGTGAGCGGTACGCTGTTCAAAAATGCTCCCTTCCAAAGACGTGATATCAGTGTGGGCATAAAAATGATCCCAGGTCAGGTTACCAAAGTTGATAATATCGGTGTCGGTTAACGTACGGTTATGGGTTTTGAGAGACATTCCCGGCTGTATATCTTCCCAATGGTAAGCAAAGGGATGCTTCTCAGCCTCTTTATAGTCAGCTTTAGGCTGATAAATTCCTGTGATTTCAGTTAATGTCGTAGGACTACCCTGGATGGCGCAACGTTGCATAAAATGTTTGATGCCGCGTTTTCCTCCCATTTCTTCTCCGCCTCCTGCTCGACCGGGACCACCGTGAACAAGGTTGGGTAATGGTGCTCCATGACCAGTACTTTGCTTAGCCGATTCTCTATTGATGGACATGATTCTTCCGTGATGCGAAGCCGCCTGGATGGTATAGTCGCGCGCGATAGCATTATCGTTAGTAAAAATAGAACTGACCAGCGAGCCTTTTCCTTTTTTAGAAAGTTGAATCGCTTCTTCAAGGCTTCTATAAGGCATCAGTGTGCTTACCGGCCCAAAGGCTTCAGTGACGTGGGCGGCTTCATTTTTAAAAGGCTGATCTTCTCTCATTAAAATGGGCTTGATGAAAGCTCCTTTTTCAAAATCGGCGTTAATCGTCTCAGCCGAATCAAAATCTCCGTAGACTATTTTAGCTGTTTTAGAAATCTCATTGACTGCATTTTTTACGGCTTCAACTTGTTTTTTGTCGATTAAACTCCCCATCCTCACCTCTTTCAATCTAGGGTCGCCCAAAGTAACCTTATCTAAAGCTTTACCTAAGGCAATCTGAACGTCTTCGATCAAGGATTCTGGCACAATAGCCCGGCGAATCGCCGTACATTTCTGTCCGCACTTCACCGTCATTTCATTTCGAACTTCTCTTATGAATAGATCGAACTCTGGAGTACCTGGAACAGCATCCTCACCAAGGATACAGGCATTTAAAGAATCTGCTTCCATCGTGAAAGGTACCGATTCTTCTAGTAATCTGGGATGATTCTTTAATAGCCTACCCGTAGCTGCAGAACCGGTAAAGGTGACAATATCCTGAGATTCGACCCGATCTAAAATACTTTTTTCAGTTCCTGAAATTAATTGTAAAGCCCCTTCAGGTAAAATCCCGGAGGCAATGATTTCTTTGACTACGGCTTCAGTTAAGTAAGCAGATTGAGGAGCTGGTAAAACTACTGCTGGCACTCCTGCCATCCAGTTGACGGCGCACTTTTCCAGCATGCCCCACACCGGAAAATTGAACGCATTGATATGAACGGCCACTCCTTCTTTAGGCACCAAAATATGGTGTGCCATAAAGCGTCCGCCTCTGGATAGGTCAATAGGATCTCCTTCTACATCAAACGGCTGATTGGGAAATAATTTTCTTAGAGACGCATTAGCAAACAAATTACCAAATCCACCGTCAATATCAAACCAGGAATCCATTTTGGTCGCACCTGTTCGGTAGCTTAATTCGTAAAATGCTTTTTTCTTTTTTTGAAGGTAAAACGCTAACGACTTCAGCATATTCCCACGTTCCTGGAACGTCATTTGCCGCAAGGCCTCTCCTTTTTCTCTACCATAAGCTAAGACTTCAGGAATATCAAAGCCATCCACGTTTATGGAAGTGAACTGTTCTCCTGTGATGGAATCATAAATCGGATGGCCTTCGCCTTGTCCTTGGGTCCATTGGCCTTTTATATAACTTTGAGTTGTTTGCATGTTTTAATATTTAAAATCAATATTTAATAATTTTCTCAAGGTTTTCGATAACAACGTCCATTTCAGTGTCATTAAATTGACCTAGTTTTTTCTTTAACCTCTCTTTAGAAATAGATCTTACATGTACAGACATCACCTCAGATTTTCTTTTCAACCCATTTTTTGAATTTGGATTAACAATTAGATTACCGTGATAGTTCTTTAGTTTTGAAGTTAAAGGACAAATTATGACGGTATTCAAATGTTTATTAGCCAAATTACCAGAAATAACTACCGCAGGACGCCGTCCACTTTGTTCGCTTCCAATGGTAGGGTCGAGGAATACTTCCCAAATTTCTCCTTTTTTCATTTTTGATCAAATTCCTTTAAGAGCTCAAAATAATCGGCCATTCCTTCTTCGGCCATTGCAATCATGTCTGGATCTTTA
>CAZOAD010000078.1:0-9435 GCA_964577705.1 uncultured Mesohalobacter sp. | reverse complement strand
CTTAGCCATTCTTTTTAGACCACTTAAGAGCAGAGCGTACAGATAAGTTAAGCGAGGTGAATAAGGGGGATAAACATAGAATGGGTTAGGCGCTACCTGTTTTTCGATGACCCGAAAAACAAAGAAGGCTTGATCCATTAAAAGCCCCTTAAAATGGGTCAGCCAGCGCTTGGATGTTTAGAGATGTTCAAGTGAGGCCAGAAGAAGTCCTCACCGAACATATTGTTAAGAACATCCAAGCGCTTGGCGTTCCTATTCAAAAAAGCGGACGTGTCTGTTTTTTGTAACGAAATGGAGTGTCCCAACCAGTCCCGATAGCTATCGGGACGGTTGGGCTTAGCGACATGAAGGAAGCAAAACAACAGATAGGTCCAAGATTCTAAGTGAAGCTCTTTTCCTGTCATGCAGCTTTAGCGGAATATAAGGGAATGGGCTGAACGGGCTATGAAAAATATCTTTAATTAAATAGATGCTTAAGTGGATTTGATTTAAAAGCCAAAATAGTACTGTAGTTTATTAGAGATAGAAGTTGAGTTAATAATACGGGCATTGAACTTAACAAGACACAAAAAAGGACTCTGAATAGAGTCCTTTTTTAAAATCTAATGAAATTTACTTCTAAAGACTAAACTCAAACCTTAGTGCCACACCAAACACATGCAGCCTAGTTTCGCTTGTCAATCTTTCTGAATTACTTTGAGCAGTATCCACAGCATTTATAACAGACGTAGACCGAAAATTAGTCGGATTCTGCGGATCAAATGATACGAGTCCGTTAGAATCACTATCGCCCGAAATGTCGTTGATTCCATACTTATAATACACACCAACATAGATTGCGTTTCCGGAGGTATACATTTGCTTGATGCCTATTTCAGCTGTTGCATTGTAGCTAGTTTTTAGGTCTAAGTCTGAAGAATTGAAATTCTGATTATCATAGGTACCAAATCCTGCAAAACGAGGAGAATCCAGTACCGCATTAAACCTCGGAAAAAAACCAGTGGTCGTTAAACTGTTAGCACTAGATTGAGACTCTTCACTAAAAAATAGATTAGCCTCCAATCCAAGCTTAGCGTAGAAGCCTAACACACCCTTAGTTTCATATTGTAAAGCTAGAGGAACACTTAAAGCTGTAAAACTTTGCTCTTCTATATAGCCATTAGTTGTATATCTGAACTCAAAGTCTTCACCAGAGATATCCGTAGCAGGTTCAACACCTGAATAGTTATTAATGGAAGTCTCACCCTTATAAAAGTTAAGCCCTGCTCCAGAATGAAGGCTCCAATTTTCATTGAAAGCCAACGAAATTCCAACCGCAAAGCCTCCTCCTTGTTTAAAAGAAGAATTAAATTGTGAAGACTTCAGATTGAGTTCTGTAAAATTCAATTGAGGGCCTACAGAGAGGCGTATATCAGACTGCTTATTGTCAGACTGGGCTTGTGTGGTTATGCTTCCTAAAACCAGTAAAGTTATTATCGTTAAACTTTGATAGATTCGTGTTTTATATATTATAGTCATTGTATTAATTATATTCATTTAAGAAATAAGTTATTGGCGAATAAAGCTGATTGACTCACGGCGCTGATCGGTGCTAAGAATAAGTTTATAAAGTCCTGAAGCTAGATTACTTGGTAACTGTATGGTATTCTCTACTCCAGTAGCAGGGACGGATAACAACATTCTACCGTTTAAGTCATACACCTGGAAGGTAGCATTTTCCAATTCCTCTTCTGAATATTGAGCTGTAGCCTTAAGTAGATCTCCTTGTCTAAGAGGATTTTGATGAAGGCTGAGGCCTTGATTTTCTGAAAGTTGTACCAGAGAATTACAAGTCCGTAGTTCATCACCAGAGGTAGTAACCATCACTGCTTGATAATTAGCATTTGGATCTAATTGATCACTAGAGAGATTGCCTTCTGAAAACGTTTGGCTTTCAGAGACTAATTCGCCGTTTTTATACCATTTATAACTTACGAAAGAATACCCTCCATTAGTCTCAGGATTATTATTCACAACCAAAGTGTTGTTATACTTCTGAACTACAATAGCATCAAAATCAAAAGTCTTTTCTACTACTATTGAATAGGTTCTGGTTTGTGAACCGTCCTGAGAAGTCACTACAACCTCCTGACGGTAAATACCAGGAGCAGGAGTATCGATACTAAAATTTGTTCCGGTGTTAATTTGTGCATTTACACCTGTAACAATGTTGACGTCTACAAATGCTATGGCATCATTACAATCTATTAAATAATAAACTTCACCTCTTGGATTATTATAGACCTGTCCATCAATTGTAATACTTGCGATATCAGCATTTGAGCTAGTAATGATCAAAGGTTGATCGATTGATGTAGCTGGCTCATAATTATCATTTCCAAGCTGAGAAGCTGTGATAACAATCTCTCCAGAGGTTTGCAATTCTACAAAACCACTTGGTGTTACAGTTGCTGCTGGGTCCTGAGAGGTAAATGAATAGGTATAAGTCACCTCAAGCCCAGATGATGCTGTTGCTTCCAACTGAAAATCTGTATCATCTTCTAAGCTACGCGGAGCTAAGGCATCAAAAGTAATGTTTTGAGAGGCTTTATTAATAACTAATTCTATGGATTCGGTAGCTGATAAATAATTAGGTGTTTCTTCAGCTTCAACGGTGATAGAGTAAGTTCCAGCATCTGTATACCCTTGTTGTGGTGAATAAGATAGGCTCGTTTCACTGTGGTTAAGACTTGCTATAACATTCTTTAGTGTTCCATCATAAGTAAACGTCTGCGTGGCATCAGCTGTAATAATCGCCTCTGCCTTGTCTATCGTTAAGGTCGCCACAAGAACTTCTTCCAAAAAGTTTGGGCGCGTAACTGTTGCTTCTACCGTATAGCTTCCAGCTTCGGTTTGGTCATTGTTTACATAAGTCACCACAGCATCGTCTGCCTCTCCTGCAATAACAAGTGATTTTACCGTCCCGTCATAAGTAAAGGTATTATCGGCAAATTCTAATCCCGTTTGTGTAGCAGGTAGTATTTCGAAATCTGCTGATGTAAAATCAAACGTATAGTTTTGTCCTGCATCTAAAGTTCCTAGTTCAATAGCATAATTTCCCACATCTTCTCCAAGCTCTCGTGTTAATTCACCTGTGAAAAGACTTTCATCCTCACCTACCACAAAACCTGAGCTTGTAAAGGTAAATATGGGATCCTCTGTTCCAAATATCTTAGTCTGATCAGAATTAGCAACTACTACCAATTCAGCTGGACTAATACTTGCTGAAAGCATTGGTTGAATTAAGGTATAATTGGTTGCATCAGTTCCAGATAATGTAAAGCCTGTCGTTGTGATCTCTATACCAGTATCAACATCCGAATTGGCAAAGGTATATACAGGCGTTCCTGTGAGACTCACATCATCTCCTGATATCAGTCCAGATAAAACAGGTGATCCGTTTGCGGTGGCCTCGGTAGTTCCATCATAGATCTTGTCTTCCCCAGTAAGTCCAGTGATAGAAAGTTCAACATCAGTGATGTCTGCTGAAAGTGTTGGCTGAACAAGGGTATAGTTCGCTGAATCAGCTCCAGATAAACTAAAGCCTGTTGTTGTTATTTCTATATCAGTTCCCACATTAGGGCTTGCAAATGTATATACTGGAGTTCCTGAAATGGTGATGTCATCTCCTGATACTACGCCTGATAAAGTAGGGGTTCCATTAACAGAAGCTTCAGTTGTTCCATCATAAGATTTATTATTTCCACTAATCCCCTCAATGCTTAATTCAAGAGCTGTAATATCTGCTGATAATATCGGCTGTACTAACGTATAGTTTGCCATATCAGCACCACTCAAACTAAAACCAGTAGTGATGATATCAATTTCAGTTCCAACTTCAGAGCTTAAAAATGTAAAAACTGGGGTTCCTGTAAGATTAACGTCATCTCCTGAAACAATTCCTGATAATACAGAAGATCCATCAGTTGTAGCATTGGTTGTACCATCGTAGGTTTTATCAACTCCAGAAAGACCAGTAATATTTAATTCAGCTGAAAGAATATCAGCTGATAAAATAGGCTGGACAAGAATATATTTTTCTGAATCAGAACCAGACAAATCAAAGCCTGTAGTTGTTATTTCAATGCTTGTACCAACATCTGAACTCACAAAAGTATAGATTGGTGTACCAGAAAGGTTTATCTCATCTCCAGAGACAACACCAGACAAAGCAGGGGTTCCATTTACTGTTGCATTTGTACTACCGTCATAGAGTTTATTATTTCCTGAGAGCCCTGTAATAGAAAGCTCAATACGAGAGTATACTAATACACCAGTTGAAGATTCTATATTATTTAATGTTAGACTTGCATTATTTGAAGCTGAATCTTGAATTGAACCTTCGCCTGTTTTTAAAGTTTCGACTTCAATACCATTTAAATCAAATTCACCTTGTTGAACTGTATATCCAAAAACTAAAGAACTAGTACCTGATCCACTCTTATAACCAGCCTGTCGTGTTGTTGATCCAATAGTAATGTTAAGTTTTGGAGTTCCAGTTAAAATTACATTTTCATTAAAATTAATTTCGAAGTTTAAGTCCTGCCCATCAACGTAAGTACCATCCGCTGGAACAGCAACTGATGTGACAAATGGACTTGGTAAATTACCGTCCGAGCCATCGCAATTATCATCAATACCATTATTTGGTATTTCTTCTTGATCTGGATTAATATTTGGGTTATTATCGTCACAATCTAAATTATTATCAACATAGCCAAAAACACCAAAATCTGAACAAGCTTGTAATGTCTGTCCATTTGGATTACCAAAACCATCAAGGTCAGAATCTTCATAAAGTGTAATCCCTGGGCCAGTAAAACTAAAATCAATGTCACCTGAAACTATGTTTGTGCCATTATACACACTACCTAAATTAGTTGGAAAATTTAAATTATCTCCAAATGATCCTGAGTAATTAATAGTTTCCCCATCTAATCCTGTGGCTGTAATGATTACTTCCCAATCAAAACTCACCCTATCTCCTATTAAACCGCCAATTGAAGTAAATCCAGTCTCAATTTGTAAATTTATCTTAGATGGTCCAAGAATTGGACTGGATATGATTTCATATTCACCATCATTTTGAAATCTTACTGATGAAAGAAGATCAAAGGAGCGTATTCTTGATCTGTTCGTAGTATTATTCTCATAATTTACTATATTAGCTTTAATTGAAGTTATTGTGACGCCAGTAGGAATATCAAATTCAAAAGCTGGACTTGAATCTTCGATAAAACATTGTCCAATTGAAAATAACGGAAGTAAAAAAAAGAGTGCTGTTTTAAGTAGAGGATGTTTCATTTATATTTATTTATTTTTTAAAAACCTAGTTTATATTGAAGTTCTTACCAGTAAGTTTGTTATTTCTACAATTTTAAATTCTTTCATACATCCAAAGTATTAGCTCTTTTGAAAATATTTGAAAGTTGCTATGTCTAATTTTTAATTAAGCTCATGTCCTAAAACTGCAAAACAAGATAAAATTACTTTTCATAAACTTAATTTTAGGTTTTTAAATTTCTTAAACTTAATTTAATTGGTGGCTAAATTAAGTTAATATAAGGCATTAACTAGTTTCACCTTATACCCGAAAATTAAGCAGGGGTACTTAGTGAATTTATCATATAGAGTAAATGATCTTAATTAAAAAGTTTTAAAAGATCTCTTTTATGAGCTGCCGGTTAGATACAGCGTAAGTAGATAAAGAGTTATGATCACTGGGTAAATTCAATTTACTTATGATATGGCTACGGTGTTTATGAATCGTACGTTTAGAAACCGATAACAGTTCAGCAATTTCTTTAGTTTCAAAACCTTCTGATACATGCTTGATAACTCTCTGCTCAGCTAGACTCAAGTTTTGTAAAAGCAAGATTTGAGCATCAATAGTCACTAATTTGTCAGATTCAAAAGACGAACTTAAATAAAATTGGTCTTTATAAATTTGGTGGATGGCATTTTCTACTTCGCTAAAGGCATCTTCTTTAAGTAAATAGGCGTCAACTCCTATTAATTTGGCTTGAATCAAAAAACCATCTTCCTTATGATGTGTCATCAATATGGTCTTAATATTTTGGTTTTGGTTGCGCTTAACTACCTCCATACCATTCATTAAGGGCATATCTACATCTAAAATTGCAATATCAATATCAAATTTATCCAGTTGTTGAAGAGCCTCAACTCCATTATTTGCTTCATACACATTTAAATAATTATGGCTCAACAACTCAGTTTTCATGCCCTTTAGAATCAAAGGATGGTCATCTGCAATAAGAATTTTCAAATTTTTCATAAACTAAGACAGTGGTATCAGAGCTTCCAAAACTGTTCCTTGCTCTGTACTTCTCATTTCTAATTTTCCTTTTATCATTTGTATACGTTGTTGCATCGTTTGCAGACCAAAGCTTTTGCTGGTTTTTAATTTGTAATTGACATTAAAACCCTCTCCGTCATCTAAAACTTTCACTACAATGCGATTTGATGTTTTCATGATAATGATTTCTACGCTACTCGCATTAGCATGTTTTACAATGTTATTTAAGGCTTCTTGCACTAATCGGTAGATATTTAAAGCAAGTTGATCTTTTAAAGTTATGTCTTGAATTTTCAACTTGAATGAGAGTTCTGTTGATTTTTCTATTTGAGATATCAATTGTTGAATAGCATAACTCAAACCAAAATTCTTCAATGTATAAGGATAGATCGATTGGGATATGTTACGCAAATCCTGCAAGGCCGTTCCCATGAGTTTATCTATATCATGCATATTTCTTTGTTGGGTTTCTCTTTTTATCAATGAGAGACTCTGGCCAACACTATCGTGTAAATCCCTAGAAATACTTAAACGTTCATCTTCCTGAGCGCTTAACAAACGCTGGCTAAAATTTTGCTGTAACTCCTTTTCTCTTTTGGTCTGGATATAATTCCTAAAAAGCCAAATTCCAATTATGACCATCAATGCTAAACTCGAAATAATTGCTATTACTTTTTGTTTATTTTTATTCTCTAGGTCTAAAATTTCAATTTTGCTTTCTTGTTGATTAATCTGCTTATCTTTTTTCTCGGTTTCAAATTTGGCCTTATAAAAGGTGAGTGCCTTAATCTTTTTATCGTTTTCAATTGAATCCTTTAAGACCATAAGTCTAGTTTGATTCATAAGTGCTAAATCAAATTGACCAGTGTTCTTATACAACTCAGCAAGTTCTTTTCGGGTATCAACAACTTTAGACCAGTTTTGGTTTTCCTCATGGACTTGAATCAGCTCTTGATATTCAGTAATGGCCTTATCAATCTTTTTTTCGCTTTTATACTTTTCTGCTAAAATGCTCTTGTAATCTGAAGCAAAAGCGTTTTTTGATTCAGAGTAATTCTTTTCAAAATTATTAAGATATTGATTTGCCTTTTTATTTTCGTTAAGACTAAAATAAGTATTTGCTTTAGTCAAAACTATTGCTGGCAAAATGAATTGCTCACGATCAGAATTTTTAGCGAGCTTTTCGGCACGTTTCAAAAACTCAAAATGATCTTCAAAATTTTCATCATCCTTTGCCATATTTGCTAAATTAATGAAAACTACACTCAGCTGACTTTCATTAGCAAATCCCTCTTCAAGCAATTTATCATACTGTTCTCGAGCTTCTTTAATGAAACCATATTTGGAGTATAACAAAGCCATTTCGATACGCATTCCTGTGATATTATATTGATCACCTGTCTTTTCAAATAATTTTAAAGAACGATCCATAGAGTTAATGGCGTTTATAAAATCGCCCACATCACTCTGCGGTGCTGATATATACATTAAAGTCTCTGCAAGGCTTTGATCATCTTGTAGTTCTTCAAAAATGTGAATGGCTATCTCATATTCTTGTAGCGCTTCAATATTTTGCCCTGTAAAATAGTAGGCATCGGCGAGTTCTCTGTGAAGTAATCCTTTATTAAAATCTGTGATTTTAGACTGATCTAATTTTAGAATATCTCGGTTAAGCTGTATTGACTTTTCTGGCTGTCTTACAATATTATTATAATACCATGACAAACCTATAGCTTGGTTTGCAACACGGTCTAAACTATCAATTTGCTTACCGATTTTGATAGATTCAACTAGAGTTTTTTCATAAGGCTCTTTATAATTTTCAGCTTCTAAAGCTAATGCCAAGGAATCTAAATATTCAAACCTTTGTGTTGAATCTAAAGTTTTCTCTAAATCATTTTGATTTTGCTTTGATTGTTGTTGAGCGTAAAAAGGACATAAAAAAAACACCAAAATCAAGAAATAAAAATTTTTCAATTTTTTTTTGAGTGAAAATATTAAAAACCGAATGGTTAACATAAATATTGGATTTATTTTTTTTGTTAAACTTCAAACAGCTTCTTTTAAAATGGGATGTATCAATAAGTTTTGATAAAAATCATTTGAATTATAACCTAATCTTATCAAACCTTGAAATGGGCCAGCCAGTGCTTAGATGTTTAGAGAATATAGTACTCCTATTCAAAAAAGCGGACATGTCTGTTTTTTTAACGAAATGGAGTGTCCCAACCAGTCCACAGTAAACTTTCCATCATTACGAGCAGCTGCTATGGCTAAAATATTTCCATTCAAGGACAAGGCTACACTCGTACCACTCCTATCGTTAACTGCTTCACCATTAACATCTTGGCCTACTTGTACCCAAGTAACATCGTTAGCTCTATACACCCTTACATGACCAGCGTCGCTACTAGTCATGTTAACATCATTCCCCTCTGCACCAATAGCAACAGTACTCCCATCAGCAGGCCAAGTCATTCGTTTTCCACTCTTATCAAAGGACCCTTCGCCATTTATATCGTTTCCTATTTGAGTTTGAGCCAAACTTAAAATAGGTAAAAAGCCTATAAGTAATAATTTTTTCATTTTAAACTAATTTTGATTAGGCATCACATACATTAGTATCACATTTTAAAAAACTACCCGTTAAGGTAGTATTTTTAATACTCAGACGTTAAGATTTTATCTTAATTGATAACATCCTTTTCCTCAATTAATCGTTTATTCTATTGTATTTAAAAAAATTTTGGTTTGATTGAGATCTATGTTGATTTTATTATCGTTTATATCTATGCGGAGTTTGGATGAGAGATCTTTGTCTAGTTCTTCCATAGCAGCTCCTTTGGTAAAGTGGAACCATTATAACAAAAAAGAGAAAAAATTATAAAACGTAGCATAAAACCACCTCTTAAAAGTGGTGGATATGCGCTATGGATGAAGAATCCACCTTTTTTACTATAGTGGAGTATCAAAAAAAGGCAAGTAGAGAAGCCGTTACTGCGACATTGAGAGATTCTACACCACGCTGCATAGGTATGGCTATACTTTTATCACATAGATCTTCTACAGGTTTACTGACA
>CAZOAD010000077.1:0-9537 GCA_964577705.1 uncultured Mesohalobacter sp. | reverse complement strand
TAATGTGACGATAAAAATATTTCTAGCTATTTGATTTAAAATCTGAATTTTAATTACTGATTTTGAGTTACAAAAGTTTATAAGTACTAAAACGAAACTATGAAAGGAGTATTAATGGTAAATCTAGGATCTCCAAAATCTACAGATCCAAAAGATGTAAAAACCTATTTGGGTGAATTTTTGATGGATGAACGGGTAATTGACCTTCCTAAATTTTTTAGAACTATCCTGGTAAAAGGCATCGTCTTAAACACAAGACCCAAAAAATCGGCAGAGGCCTATTCCAAAATTTGGTGGGATGAAGGCTCACCCCTTATTGTCTTGTCTAAGAGGCTAAGATCTGGTGTGGATGAGAAAACCAGTATTCCTATTTCACTGGCCATGCGCTACGGTCAACCTGATATTAAATCTGGATTGAAGGAGCTTCACGATCAAGGAGTAGATGAAGTCTTGCTGATGCCTCTTTATCCTCAATTTGCTATGGCGACTACCGAAACCATTCTTGTCTTAGCTGAAGAATTGAGAAGGGAACATTTTCCAAACATGTCCTTTACAACAGTTCCTCCATTCTATAATCATCCAGATTATGTCACTGTATTGTCAAGAAGTATAGGAGAGAAGTTGGATGAGTTTGACTACGATCACCTTTTGTTTAGCTACCATGGTGTTCCAGAGCGTCACATTAGAAAAAGCGATATTACCAATTCTCATTGTAAAGTCGATGGCTCCTGTTGTCAAACGCCATCCAAAGCGCATCAATTTTGCTACAGGCATCAGTGCTTTGAAACCACACGTGGAGTAGCAAAAACACTTGGATTAAAAGAAGGGACTTACAGCACTTCGTTTCAGTCCCGTTTAGGTTTCGATCCATGGTTAAAGCCCTATACCGATAGAACCGTAGAAAAATTGGGTCTGGAAGGAACCAAGAAATTAGCCGTGGTTTCACCAGCCTTTGTTTCAGACTGTTTGGAAACTCTAGAAGAAATCAATATGGAAGCCAGAGAAATCTTTGAAGAATCTGGTGGAGATGATTTTATGTTCATTCCTTGTCTAAACGATAGAGAAGACTGGATAAAAACGCTAAGTCGTTGGGTAGACGAATGGGCGCATCAAAACGAAGAGGTTAAAGCATCTTAAATGGCCAAAGCTAACTCTGAAGAATTAGGAACTAAACCTATCGGCTCTCTACTGATTAAGCAAGCTGTCCCAGCTTCTATTGGTATTCTAGTCATGTCCCTCAATATTTTGGTAGATACCATTTTTGTTGGGAATTGGATAGGTTCTATAGGTATAGCAGCAATAAATGTTGTACTACCGGTTTCCTTCTTTATTGCAGCTTTGGGAATGGCTATTGGCATAGGAGGTTCTTCTATAATTTCCCGTGCCTTGGGCGCTAATAACGATAAGAAGGCGCTAAAAACTTTTGGTAACCAAATTACTATTACCCTTCTGGTGACTATCACTATGGTTATTATTGGGCTAACCTTTATCAATGAGCTTATTCCAGCTTTTGGAGGGAAAGGAGATATTTTTGATCCAGCCAAAATCTACTACAGAATAGTTCTGTATGGGGTACCTGTTTTAGCTCTTGCTATGATGGGAAACACAGTTATACGAGCAGAAGGGAAGCCCAAATTCGCAATGGTAGCGATGATTATTCCTTCGGTAGGAAACCTGGTGATGGACTACGTTTTCATCAATGTGATGGATTATGGGATGCTTGGCGCTGCCTGGGCGACCACCGGATCATATATACTTTGTATGGGCTACATCCTTTGGTTTTTCCTATCTAAACACTCAGAACTAAAAATTCGATTTTCAGATTTTGGATTTGATTTCAAAATCTTGAAGGAAATTGGGGCTTTAGGTTTTGTAACGCTTTCTAGACAAGCAGTAGTCAGTGTAACATATCTGCTTTTAAATAATATTTTATTCGATCTTGGAGGGGAGTCTTCAGTGGCGACCTATGCTATTATTTCTAGAATGCTCATGTTTGCACTGTTTCCAGTTCTTGGCGTTACGCAAGGGTTTCTTCCCATTGCCAGTTATAATTATGGGGCAGAACAGTATAGCAGAGTTCGGGAAAGTATCAATAAAGCAATTGGTTATGCTTCAGCAGTGGCTTTCATAGTTTTTGCGTTGATCATGATTTTTCCACAAACCATTGTTTCTGTTTTTACCCAAGATGCACAAGTGATTAAGGATACCCCAAGTGCCATGCGATGGGTCTTTGCAGCAGTACCAGTTATTGCACTACAACTGATAGGATCTGCTTATTTTCAGGCCATAGGTAAGGCTGTTCCAGCATTATTACTCACTTTATCCAGACAGGGTTTTATTTTTATTCCTTTGATTCTTATACTCCCAAATTATTTTGGTGAATTTGGAGTCTGGATTTCCTTTCCTCTGGCAGATGTTCTGTCCACAATAATTACTGGCTTATTTTTAAGAAAAGAGGTTAAAACCACTTTAACGGTCGATGAAAATCCTGCTGAGGTAGAAACAACCTAGCGAAAACTTAAGTAGAAACAAGTCTTTTTGTATTGTTTATCTTTGATTTAAAAATCTAACAGCTACAAGTGGAATACAATTATATCAAATCGCTTCACCTCATCTTTGTGATTACTTGGTTTGCAGGTTTATTTTATATCCCCAGACTTTTCATCTACCACATCGAAGCCAGACAAAAACCTCAACCCGACGCTGATATTTTAAGTGAACAGCTTAAAATTATGGCTAAGCGATTGTGGTACATCATCACCTGGCCTTCAGCAATTTTAGCAACAATTTTTGCTGTTTGGCTTCTGATCTTAGTTCCAGGTTGGCTCGAGCAAAGCTGGATGCACGTGAAGCTAATTTTTGTCGCATTGCTTTTTGCTTATCACCTCAAAAATCATTTTATTTTTAAACAATTTCAGAGCGATGATATCCGCTGGACTTCCAACGGAATGCGCCTCTGGAATGAAGGAGCCACGCTTATTTTATTTGCGGTTGTATTTTTGGTCATCCTGAAAAGTGCCATCAACTGGATTTGGGGATTGGTAGGTCTTATTGGACTTGGGGTCGTGTTGATGCTTGGGATCAAACTTTATAAGCGAATCAGAAAACGTAATCCCTCGGCCTGATGTTTAGCTATAGACGATCTTTGCGTACCCGTATTTTCTTCTCCATGATTGCCTTGGTGGTAGGAGCTTCTATTTTGATTGCAGGAGTCACCATTTATCAATTTAAAGAAGAAGCGAAGGAATTGCATCGGGAGAAACTCAACCGTAAGGAGAATGCTATTAAAGCCAACATTAATTATGTGTTGAGAACGACAACTTACCCGGTAGATACTAAAAATCTTCCTCTCATTTTCAAAGAAAAAATTTACGAAATACAGGATATTCATAATACTGAAATCAATATCTATGATCTAGAGGGTTATCTTTTGAAATCTTCTTCTGCAACATTTTACATGGATTCTGTTCAAACCCGTATGGATACAGAAAAAGTAGAATCACTTAAAAACTCAGCTAATAAAAAATATGTTGAAAACTTCAAAATAAATGACCAAAACTACCAGTCCTCTTACACCTACATTTTAGATAACTACTTCAAGCCTATCGGCATCTTAAATTTACCCTACATTGAAGACGACGGATTTTTACAAAGAGAGCTAAGAGATTTCTTAATGCTCTTGTCTCAGGTCTATTTATTTATGTTGATTTCAGCAATCGTACTTGCTTACTTCCTGTCTAAATACATTACGAGTTCTCTACAAACTATTAGTAAAAAAATTATCAAGACCCGTTTGGACCAAACCAATCCTAAGATCTCTTACGAAGAAATCAGCTATGAGATCAAACCTTTGGTAAAGGCTTATAATGAAATGATTGATGAGCTGGAAGAAAGTGCTATAAAGTTAGCTAAAACTGAGCGTGAAGAAGCTTGGAGACAGATGGCCCGTCAGGTAGCCCATGAAATTAAAAATCCACTAACACCAATGCGTTTGAGCATGCAAAGCTTTGAGCGTAACTTCGATCCTAAGAATCCGGATATACAGGAGCGGGTGAAAGAATTTTCAAAAACCATCATTCAGCAAATTGATAATTTAAGTGCAATCGCAGGAGCATTTTCAGATTTTGCTAAAATGCCAGCCCAGCAAAATGAAAGCCTAAATGCGGTTGAAATCATTAAACTCGCTCTGGATATTTTTAACGAAAATAAGATTCAATTTACCTCGGAAAAGGAAAATATTCAGATTGAATTTGATAGAAGTCAGTTGATAAGAATCATCACCAACTTAGCCAAAAATGCAATTCAAGCTACTGAACATTTAGAAAATCCTTTTATTGCTATCAACATCTCTACGGAAGACGAGAATGCTATCATTACTGTGAAGGACAATGGTATTGGAATCCCTGCCGATATGCAAGAGCGGATTTTTGAACCACGATTTACCACCAAATCCAGCGGAATGGGATTAGGTTTAGGAATGGTTAAAAATATTGTTGAAACTTATAAAGGAGATATAAAACTGACTTCAAAACCTGATCAAGGCACTATCTTTACACTAAAATTTCCAAAATCCAATACTCATGACATTTGAAAATTTACAAGTAACTATCCAAGATCGCATTGCGACTGTTTATATCGATAGACCAAAAAAATTAAATGCGCTCAACAGAGCAACCATTGAAGAGCTTCACCAAGCCTTTAAGTCACTTCGGAACCAAAAAGAAGCTGCGGTTATTATTTTAACGGGAAGTGGAGAAAAAGCATTTGTTGCCGGTGCAGATATTTCAGAATTTGCAGATTATACAATAGAAGAAGGCCAGGATCTGGCTGCTAAAGGACAGGAACTGGTTTTTGATTACATCGCCAATTTTCCTAAACCTGTGATTGCTGCTGTGAATGGATTTGCTCTTGGTGGTGGTTTGGAATTGGCCATGTCTGCACATTTCAGAATAGCCAGTGATAATGCAAGATTGGGTTTGCCTGAAACTTCCTTAGGGGTTATTCCTGGCTATGGAGGCACACAGCGATTACCACAGTTGGTTGGAAAAGGACGAGCTATGGAAATGATCATGACTGCAGGTATGATCGATGCAGCAACTGCGAAAGACTACGGACTGGTTAACCATACTACTAGCCTAGAAGAATTAATTCCGCTTGCTGAGAAATTAGCTAATAAAATATTGAATAATTCCATGCAGGCTATTTCAGTAGCCATCGAAGCGGTTAATGATAATTACAAGGATGGAGTTAATGGATTTGAAACGGAAATCAAGAATTTCGGAAAATCTTTTGGAACCGACGATTTTAAAGAAGGAACTCAGGCCTTTTTAAACAAACGAAAAGCAAATTTCAACTAATATGTTTCCCTTACAAAGACATCGCCGTTTACGTCAAAATGAATCCATAAGAGCTCTAATTCGCGAAACCCACTTAAGCCCCAACGATTTTATCGTACCGCTTTTTGTGGTAGAAGGCAAAGGCGTTAAAGATGAAATCGCGTCTATGCCGAACTATTACAGGTTTAGTTTAGATCTTTTAACAAAAGAAGTGAAAGAGCTTTGGCAACTGGGCTTGAAGTCAGTCTTGCTATTCGTAAAAGTAGATGAAAAACTCAAAGATAACCGAGGGGTGGAAGCGGTGAATCCCAATGGGTTGATGCAAAGAGCGATCAAAACCGTAAAAGAGGCGGTGCCGGAAATGCTGGTGATGACCGATGTGGCTTTGGATCCCTATTCTATTTACGGGCACGATGGTATCGTGGATCAGGGGAAGATTGTGAACGACAGAACCAATTCATTTTTGGCTCAGATGGCATTGAGCCACGCCCAGGCCGGAGCCGATTTTGTTGCCCCTAGCGACATGATGGATGGACGTATTTTGGAAATACGAAGCATATTGGAAGATGCTCACTTTACCGATGTTGGCATTATGAGTTACTCGGCTAAGTTTGCCTCTGCCTTTTACGGGCCATTTCGCGATGCTTTGGACTCTGCTCCGGTGGATGTGAAAGATATTCCAAAAGATAAAAAAACCTACCAGATGGATCCTGCCAACCGGTCTGAAGCCTTAAAAGAAACCTTTGCTGATATTGACGAAGGCGCCGATATCGTCATGGTAAAACCAGGTCTTTGTTATCTGGACATCGTAAGAGATTTGTCCAATGAGGTTGAGGTTCCAGTGGCAGTATATCAAGTAAGCGGTGAGTATGCCATGATCAAGGCAGCCTCAGAAAAAGGATGGCTAAATCATGATGAAGTTATGCTCGAGCAGTTGACAGCCATCAAAAGAGCAGGAGCAAGTATGATTGCCAGTTATTTTGCAAAAGACGCTGCAAAATTATTGTAAGTCACTAATTTTGCACTTTCAAAAAACTATTGAATTTTCAATTCAGAATACATGATCAAAAACGACTTATTTTTAAAAGCTTTACGTGGAGAAACTGTAGAAAGACCACCAGTGTGGATGATGAGACAGGCTGGGCGGTATTTGCCAGATTTCATGAAGCTAAAAGCTAAATACGACTTTTTTACGCGTTGCCGAACTCCAGAACTCGCTACCGAAATTACAGTCATGCCGATAAATCAAGTGGGTACCGATGCCGCGATTTTATTTAGTGATATTCTGGTGGTTCCACAGGCTATGAACATAGAAGTAGAGATGAGACCTGGGGTTGGACCCTGGTTACCAAATCCTATTCGTGATCGAAAGACTTTGGATCAGGTCATTGTTCCAAACGTATACGAAGAACTGGGTTATGTTTACGAAGCCATCAAAATGACCAAGCAAGAACTCAACGATGAGGTACCTCTCATCGGTTTTGCGGGTTCACCTTGGACGATTTTTTGTTACTGTGTACAAGGGCAAGGCTCCAAAAATTTCGATAAAGCTAAAGAATTCTGTTTCACAGAACCTGAAATGGCTCACGAGCTATTACAAAAAATTACCGATACGACTATTGCCTATTTAAAGGGTAAAGTAGAAGCCGGCGTGGATGCTGTTCAAGTCTTCGATTCTTGGGGCGGTATGCTATCTCCTGTGGACTATCAGGAGTTTTCCTGGCCTTATATCCAACAGATCATCGATGCCTTAAAAGACGATATCCCTGTGATTGCCTTTGGAAAAGGTTGTTGGTTTGCATTGGACGTGATGGCCAAGTCGGGAGCATCTGCATTGGGTGTGGACTGGACCTGCTCCGCTCGAAATGCCAGATACCTTTCTGGAGGAAACATCACCTTGCAGGGTAATTTCGATCCTTCTCGACTGTTCTCGCCTCCAAAAGACATCAAAATAATGGTACATCAAATGATTAATGAGTTTGGGAAAGACCGTTATATTGTCAACTTAGGTCATGGTATTTTGCCAAACATCCCTGTTGAAAACGCTAAAGCTTTTGTTGACGCGGTGAAGGAGTACAAATAAGCTTTTATACTATTTAAATCATTAGACCTGTGAGGTTACCAAAACCTCACAGGTCTTTTATATTGGGACGTTGTTTTCCTTTGATTTTACCGATTCTAACTTACAATAATTTTGATATCCAGCTTTACGCGACGTTTAACTTGATATAGCGTCTCGGGTGAGGGGTTTTAACTGAAGTCAGCGTGTCACCTTTCTCCTTTATGATCATAACTATCATCTTTTCTAACCAACTAAAACACCCCTGAGGTTTCTACATTTTAACGGGTGTTTGGTCTTGCGTTAGGTATAGCAGTGGAAAGCCTATGAGGTGAACTCCTGTGTAAACTTAGGCCTGGTAAAGCGACCAGCGGAAGCTCTTACCAGGCTTTAGGTTATGGAGTTGACCGACATAGCTTGGAACGGATAAACCGACCCCTTCCCATCCCCAAAGCCTTGGGGAGGAGAGGGGTAACGCCCAAATGCTATTGTTTTTCTTTTTGATATAGTACAGTGAAATGCTTGTAAAAATAAGGGATGGTTTCTATGCCTTTGAGGTAATTCCAAACTCCAAAATGCTCGTTGGGGGAGTGGATGGCATCAGAATTGAGACCAAAGCCCATCAAGACCGTTTTGCTGCCTAGGTATTTCTCAAACATCGAAACGATAGGAATACTGCCACCACTACGTTGAGGAACAGCTGGCTTGCCAAAGGCATCCTGAAATGCCAGGTCTGCCGCCTGATATTCAATACCATCAATTGGAGTGACATAGCCCTGTCCGCCGTGATGAGGTTTCACTTTTACTTTCACGCTTTTGGGAGCAATGCTTTCGAAATGGGTTTTAAAAAGCTCGGTGATTTCTCTCCAGTCTTGGTTGGGGACTAAACGCATCGAGATTTTGGCAAACGCCTTACTAGGAATCACGGTTTTGGCACCTTCTCCCGTGTATCCGCCCCAAATGCCATTCACATCCAGTGTTGGTCTTATAGAATTGCGCTCGTTGGTGGTGTAGCCTTTTTCACCGTGTATATCGGTAATGCCGATGTGTTTCTTGTAGTCTTCCAGGTCAAAGGGGGCTTCCGCCATTTTAGCCCGTTCTTCCGGGCTTAAGTCTTCAACTTTATCGTAGAATCCAGGAATGGTGATGTGGTTATTCTCATCGTGAAGTGATGCTATCATTTGGGATAAAATATTGATGGGATTGGCTACCGCGCCACCGTATAGGCCAGAGTGCAGATCACGGTTGGGACTTTCGACTTCCACCTCTACGTAACTTAAACCTCTTAGTCCTGTAGTGATGGAGGGAACATCTTTACTAATCATGCCTGTATCGGAAATCAAAATCACATCGTTGGCTAGTTTTTCTCTATTATGTTCCAAAAAAGCTTCGAGACTCACGCTGCCAACTTCTTCTTCGCCTTCGATCATAAATTTAATGTTGCAGGGTAGTTCATCGGTCTGCATCATAACCTCCATGGCTTTCACGTGCATATACATTTGACCTTTATCATCGCAAGCCCCACGCGCAAAAATAGCTCCTTCGGGATGGATGTCGGTGGTTTTGATAACAGGTTCAAAAGGTGGACTCGTCCACAACTCCATCGGATCTGGGGGTTGGACGTCGTAATGCCCGTAAACCAGAACAGTAGGTAAAGCTGGATCGACGATTTTTTCGGCGTAAACGATTGGAAACCCAGACGTTTCACAAATTTCTACAGTATCGCAGCCAACAGCTTCCAAATTGATTTTGACTGCGCCAGCTGTCATTAAGACTTCTTTTTTAAACTTGGGGTCTGCACTGATGGATGGAACTTTAAGCAATTCAACGAGTTCGTCAATGAAACGTTGTTGGTGTTTTTCGATATAAGGTCTAGTATTCATAGTCTTTTGTTTGAGTTTTTACAATATAAAATATTTTCTCGAAACATAATTTGAAAGTTGTATTTATTCTCTATATTTGCAATCGCAAAAAATAATGCGGGCGTGGTGGAACCTGCCTACCTGTAGTAAGCAGGCAGGTTGGTAAAAAGCTAGACTTAGGATCTAGAGCCACGAAGGATTAATTTAGAATAGCATAAGTATGCGGGCGTGGTGGAATTGGTAGACACGCTAGACTTAGGATCTAGTGCCGCAAGGTGTG
>CAZOAD010000076.1:0-9796 GCA_964577705.1 uncultured Mesohalobacter sp. | reverse complement strand
CTTTCGGCTACAACGGAAAGAATCCTGCGGATTTTTCCGCAACGAAATCATAGCCAATTCCGTTGGTAGCCATATACGAAAACCGACTAAAAAACGTTACTTTTGAACCGTGTTAAGTCAAATAAGAAATAGCGTATTTACGAAAATCCTCTGGGGACTAATGGGATTATATCTGCTCAACATAAGTGTTGACACGGCAGACCCTCACCCTGAATATATTCCTGAAGACTTATCAATCAATGACCAAGAAAGTATTGTAGAAATTGTGGTCGAGAAAGTTTTGGGGTATGAAAATGCCATCAAAGAATATGATGACAACGACACCGAAGAACACAACAAAAAGGCTAATGTTAAAATTGATTTAACCAATCATTATACAGCAGAAATAAATTTAAATAAAGCATCGATAATAACAACCCAACAAAATTTTCCTGACATAAACACCTTTTTGGCTAACGGCTTTCAAAAGCTAGATATTCCACCGCCCAAAATTTGATTTGTTTTCTGACTTGACTAATTCTCACCTATTCAATTAGTAGTGAGGTAATTTCATAATGCTTAAAAAACAAATCAAAAATGTATTTAAAAAATTCTTTGGTGCTAATAATGCTATTGGCATCTTCAACATATTCTATTGCCCAAATCACAAAGACTGAAAAAGACAGTATTTATATTCAACAAGTAGAAGACCATAAAGAGCCTGACAAAGTTCTACACGCTGAACCACTTTATATTGACTTAATCCGAGATTTAGGGGCGCGAAAAGGAGAAAAAGAGTGGAACGTTGGCTTAGGCTTAACAGACAACTTAGAATTTGATGCGTATGAAGCACTGATTGAATATGAATGGGCACCTATTGACAGACTGGGTTTTGAAATAGAACTACCTTTCACTTTTTATTCCGCTCAAAATGGAGTAAATCGTGGTTCAATTCCATCAAATAGTTTAAATAGTATCAAAATAGCAACTCAATGGTCATTCTTTGTAAGTGAGCCAATGGCAACATCAATGGCAATTGGATATATCAATGAGTTTGAATTGTCGAATTTCAGAAACTTTGGAAGCCCTTTAATTAAAGGAAATATTTACAATCCATTTTTTGTTGTTGCAAAACGTTGGGGAAACAACTTTCATTCATTGATTTATACAGGTCCAATGATTGAACAGAATTTCAGCACCAATAAATTTCATACGACTTATGACATCAATACAAGTTTTCATTATATGATTACAGGTACACGAAACTTCATTGGTGTCGAATTCAATAAAACTCTTGACAATAGCGACTTTGATATGACCATACGACCACAAATGCGTTTAGGAATAGCGGACAACTTATTGATTGGGATTGTTGCGGGAATTCCTGTGAGCAGAGAAAACGAAAGATTTAGCTCTTTTTTAAGATTGATATGGGAACCGAAACATAAATAAAAAACACGGCTACCAACACGGTGGATAAGCAATAGCGGTTTAAGTGTCAACTCGAACCGTTATTTTATTTTATTAAAGTATATTGTAATCCAAAAAGTAGTTGTAGTAAATTCGGCACTACATATACAAGCACCGTTATCAACGAGCTTATAAATAACGAAATAATAAATGAACAAAGAAAACAAATCAAAAAAAGGAAAAACAATTGGAATAGTAGTTGGAATGTTAGCTTTTGTGTTATCCTACTTGGGAGTTCAACAACTATTCAAAAAGGACTTGGAAACGGAATTGAAAAATGCTGCGTTGGAATTGAACAAACAGACACCAATGCAAATTGACGAATATTCAAGATTGGATAGTGCATCTACCAAAGGGAAAACGAATTTTATTTATCATTATACTCTTTTTGATTTAGAAAAATCGGAAGTTAATTTAGATACGGTAAATAAATATATACGACCAAGTATTATAGAAAACGTAAAAAATAGTCCTGAATTAAAATTTTATAGAGACAATGAAATAACGATGGACTACAAGTATTATGACAGAAACGGTGTTTTTGTAACTGAAATTAATGTGACACCAGAACTGTATAAAAAATAAAAACCAGTTGCTAATTATATATTTCCGCAATTACGGCGGATTCGACTTCGTCCAAATCCAATCATAACTACTAAAGTCAGTACCAAACCAAAACTTGAGGTTATGCTTAAAAAAGCTTCATCTGATAAAAAATAAATTAAATTAAAAAGTGTCCCTTTAATTGATAAGAGTTAGATGAAAATAAAATACCACAGGAATTATTATGAATAATAAATTGAAAGTTCAACAAGTGTAATGATTACTTTCGTTAATTGAACGAGAGTAAATAGAATCAAAAATTACCTCTGTTTGTAATACGAATGTAAATTTTACGCTCATTATCAAAGCTTGATTTAGGCATTAAAATATGATATTTATTATGCTTCAAAATTCTATGAAACATTAATCAATAAACAAATTGGTTAATTCTAATCCCGGTATATAAATATTAAAAATCATTCTCGTTTATTCTTAATCAGTGTATCTGCTATTTCTTTGATAAAAGAATCGGCAACTAATTTTGGTTTATCCTCTTTTCCTAAGGTATGCCATTTTAAGCCATGCATACGGGTAATTTCTCTGACCCATTCAACGCCCTGAGCATCTTCAGGACTACCTACGATAAAATCTTTATTCTGCCTGTCTTTTAAATATTCCTGCAAGAAATAACCAAACTCCCACCTGCTTGAAGGTCCTATATTAGGAGCAAATATTCCTGATTTTTCTTTGGTCCAATAAGCGGGCAACCAAAACGCGGTAATGTCACAGTGCTTTAAGTATTGAAGTTCCCAAAGCATTTGATTTTTTCTGGCTAAATCTGAGTCTTCGTATGCTTCATCTATATCACTCCAATAGCCACTTTCAGGCTCAGGGGATACCACTAGCATACTTGGGTCTAAGCGCTTATCTTGTTTTAATGCTGAAATGATTTTTCGCCTCCAGCCTGATTTCATCTCCCCATCTGGAGGTGAAACACCACCTAAAAAAACACCTAACTTAGGATTGACAATTTCATGATCTCTTGAGAACAGTGTTCTTATTTCTTTTTCTTTCATGTCTATATTTCTTTGAAGTCAAGCCTTTTAATAATCTATTCTTTGGATAGTAAATTGATATTACTTAATTGCTAAAGCAGCCTATTAAACAACAAAAAAGACCAAATGACAACCAAATTAATACATGTAAGATTCGAACCCAAACGAATTTAAACCAAATTGATCTAAATCATTTAAGTTTTAAAGCGTGTTAATCCGTATGAATACGCTTTAATATGAATTGATGCACAAGGCTCAAATCAATCTTGCAACAAATTAAATTGGATTCGGTATTGATATGAAATCCAACTTTTAAATTTCTGCCTTCAAATTTATTAATCATTGAAAGTAATATACCCACTAAGGATAAAGCTTTAGTCAGAATCATATTTTTTTTACCTGTCCCACGATGAAACTAAAACCTAATTGAATATTTTGAAATTTTTCAGTAAATGAATAATAAGTCGTATTTTTACAAATAAGATCTGAAACATTTTGAGTTACCCTATGCGTTACCCTATGGGATGATAGCAAATGGGAAGCCTTGTAAACATTGACATATACAGAAGGGTGTCGGAGCCTCTTTCTCCGCAAAAGGAAAACCCACGACGACAGTTGTGGGTTTTTGATTTTTAATCAATTTCAAAGCTTACTTTGGCAAGAGGGTGCGATCAAAAATAAGACATAAATAAAAAAGCCCAATTCTCTTTTTACGGAGAATCGGGCTCTGTACTTCTAGGTTCTATCAGAGTTTAAGACTTGTAAAGGTCGTTTTTCAACTCAAAACGGTCTAACATCATGACTTTATCCCAGGCCTTGACAAAGTTTTTAATAAAGAAAGATTCACCGTGGTTCGAGCCATAAGCTGTTGCAATAGCACGAAGTTCAGGATTTGATCCGAAAACCAAATCACTTCGAGTGGCTTTCCACTTGGTTTCCCCTGTGTGTCTGTCTTTGCCTTCAAAGAACTCTTTGCCTTCATCAACTGGACTCCATTTGGTATCAAAATCGATAAGATTAACAAAAAAGTCATTTGATAACTGGCCAGGATTTTTGGTGAACACGCCATAAGAAGAGCCATCATAATTGGTATCTAAAACTCTCATTCCTCCAACCAACGCAGTTAATTCTGGAGCAGATAAATCCAACAAATGTGCTCTATCAATCAGCATACGTTCCGTTTCTACTGCATAATTCCCTTTTTTATAATTTCTAAAACCATCTGCAAAAGGCTCTAAAACACTAAAATTACCTTCATCAGTCTGACTTTCCGTAGCATCCATTCGTCCGGGTGTAAATGGAACTTCAATTGACAATCCAGCTTTTTCAGCAGCTTTTTCAATACCTGCACAACCTCCAAGTACAACTAGGTCTGCAAATGAAACTTTACGATTACCCTTCTGATTTGAATTAAACTCGTCTTGAATGTCTTCTAAAGTTTTGACAACACTATCCAATTGATTAGGATTATTGACCTCCCAACTTCTCATAGGCTCAAATCTGATTCGACCACCGTTGGCTCCACCCCTGAAATCTGTTTTTCTAAAGGTTGATGCTGATGCCCATGCTGCACTGATTAATGAGGATATAGATAGGCCGCTATCTAAAATAGCTTTTTTCAAGTGCGATATGTCTTTCTCATCGATGAGTTCATGGTCTAAGGCTGGAATAGGATCTTGCCAAATAAATTCTTCTTTTGGAACTTCTTCACCAAGTAGTCTGTTTTTAGGTCCCATGTCTCTGTGAGTTAGCTTATACCAGGCTTTGGCGAAAGCTTCATCCAGAAGAGTTCTGTCTTCAACAAATTTTTCACATATTTTACGATATTCTGGGTCTTTGATGAGCGCGATATCTGTAGTCATCATCATTGGAGGATGCTTGACTCCCTCAAGGTGTGCATCTGGAACCAACTCTGAGGCTTCACCATTCACCGGCTTCCAGGATCTTCCCCCAGCAGGACTCACAGATTGCTCCCAATCGTATTTAAATAAATTTTCCAGGTATTCATTATCCCATTGTATAGGGTTGGAAGTCCATGCACCTTCTATACCGTTGGTTGTGGTATATTCTGCATTTCCTGTACCATTGCTATTCATCCAACCTAATCCTTGATTCTCTATAGGTGCTGCATTAGGCTCTGGGCCCAAATGAGATTTTGGCGAACCTCCATGACTTTTACCGAAGGCATGCCCCCCTGCAATGAGTGCAACAGTTTCTTCATCGTTCATTGCCATTCTGGAAAATGTAATTCTAATTTCCTGAGCAGCAGATATGGGATCCATATTGCCAAAAGGACCTTCTGGATGCACATAAATCAGAGATTGACGTGATGCAGCAAGAGGGTTTTCTAAATCATAGTCATTACGACCTGGCTCTCCTTTCCATCTTTTATCTTGTGTTGCCATTTCTGTTTCCGGTCCCCAATAGCTGGCATCATCTGCTTCCCACGCATCTAAACGACCACCTCCAAAACCTAAGGTTTTAAACCCCATTTGTTCCAGAGCACAATTTCCTGTTAAGACAATCAAATCGGCCCATGAAATTTTATGGCCGTATTTCATTTTGATAGGCTGCAATAACCTAATCGATTTATCAATATTTCCATTATCCTCCCATGAGTTAAGCGGTGCAAATCGAATGAGACCTTCACCAGTACCTCCTCTACCATCAGCTACTCTGTAGGTTCCTGCAGCGTGCCAGGCCATTCTTACCATTTGTGGCCCATAATTTCCATAATCTGCAGGCCAGAAATCTTTGGAAGTCGTGAGCATTTCAAAAATATCAGTTTTGACCGCCTTCAGATCCAGGCTGGCAAATTCTTTAGGGTAGTCAAAGTCTAGTCCATAAGGATTAGCCTTTGCTGAAGGGGCGTGCAACAGCTCGATTGGTAGGCGATTAGGCCACCAATCAGAATTCATTGGAGGAGTTCCAATCGCCCCTCCTACACGTTCTCCTTCTATTCCATTTTTTCCACCCATAAACGGGCATTTTGATTCTTCAGACATATATTTTTTTATTTTTCAATTTAAAAAGATACAAAAGAATAAGATTTAATTATAGGTTAATTTATTTACATAAGATCATAAAATAATTATTGAAATACCCCCCCTTAAATAAAAGAGTATGTCTACTCGGAATAAAAGGTTTTGAGCCCTTACTGTTCAATTGGAGATATAATTATAAAAATTTCTAAAATAATGAGATTCACAACTTCATAAAGTAAGATTAAAAGCTTTACTTTTCGAAGGGTTTTGATTTGAACTATCTGATATTCAGGTTGCAAATGAACTAACACTCTTATACATGGAATTTAGAAAATTAACCAGTAGTGACGGTTTTGATGTCGCTTTATATGTTAAACAGTATTGCGAACTCTACAAAGGTCAAGAGCTTCGTCTCTATTTAGGCTGCGATAGCCAAAATAAGTTGAATACAACTTATGCAACCACTTTGGTGTTTAATGTTGCTGCTTCTGGCTGCCACGTCATTTATAAAAAAGAAGTCGTACCGCTTATTTCAGACATGTGGACGAGGTTATGGGGTGAAGCCGAACGCTCTGTGGAGACGGCACTTTACTTACGTGAGCATAACATTGAAATTGACACCATTGATTTAGACTACAATGTAGATCCAAAATATAAATCAAATAAAGTAGTTACCGCAGCGGTTGGTTATGTAGAATCTCTCGGATTTAAAGCCCGTATTAAACCAGACTTACTTCCTGCGGCGTATGCAGCAGATAATATCGTAGGATAGATGGCTTTAGAAATAAATTAAAGTCTACTCATCCCTTGTTTTGAAAGAAATCATTACAGGTAGATGATCGCTTAACACCACTAACTTTTCAGGATCTAACAAGTCTGGAACTTTCGCAGAATTTGCAACATATTCATTTTGCATATTCCCATTAAATAAAGCATAATCCAATCGTCTTTCAGGTTCATCTGAAGGGTGAGTCATCACAGTTTTGGGAAGAGGGTCAATAAACGTATCGGCTTCATGTGTCCCTTGCTTTAAAGCTTTTATTTCATTACTTTCTAAGGTGCTGTTTAAATCACCAGTGATTAGCAGGTTTTGCGAAGGATCTATTTTAATAAAGCGTTGGAACTGTTGTTTCAAAAAGTTAATTTGTCCTAATCTGAGGGCTTCATTACGTTCTCCTCTTCCAGCTTTTAAATGTAGACCTGTCAAAATAAAATTATAATCCTCTGACGGAAAGACTTCCAAGGACCACATTCGGGTATTGAGATGGTTTTGTGTCTCCTTCACACCATCCTCATTAACATAATTCAGGGCTGGAGTGGTAACATTGCCGTAAGCATAGAGTACACCAAGCGGAAATTTGCTCATCACAACAACGTTCATGTACCAATCGTCGCTAGGTGCACTAGCAAAATAGGTATAACCTAAATGGGATAGACTGTCTTTTGCAATTTGCCTTAGGTATTTACTGCTTTCGAATTCCTGTAAGATGACAATATCCGCATTAGCATTGTTCAGTCCTTCCACAAAATAAGCCAGTTTTTCCCGAAGCTTAGATTCAGGGTTATTTTCTCGGCTTGCGTCTATGTAAGGATCATCATACCCATCTACAAAATGCTCAACATTCCAGGATAAAACCTTAAATGTATGTTGTTCGGAATAGTCGTATCCCTCAGGTTGTATCTGGGCGTCTCTCAGGTCAAGACTTCTATCACCTTTTGTAATTTGGTCTTTAGTTTTATCATCAGTAGTCGATCTACAGCTTTGTAGAAATAACAGTAAAGATCCAGTAAAAAACAGGATGCTTAGAGCAGTGGCTCTCATGGTTTTTATAGATATCAATTTTGCAATTATTAGATTAAGGATGTAAATATAATTAAGTAAATCTACTACGGAAAGTATAAAGACAAATGAGATGACTATGGATCATTCTCAAAAGTTGTGTGTGAATTGAAATAATAGTTTGATTTTTGTTTTCTAAAAGAGGAAGCATTGGACCCATATATAGACCTACTCAAGATATTATTACCAGAATTATTAATTACCCATTTTGATCTTACTGGACATCAAACAGAGAGAGATATATTACACCTGCATTTTGAAGAGAAGCCGGAGATTCCTAAAGAGTTTTCTTCGCATCTGATCATAGCTCATGGATTCCATAAGGAAATAAAAATTCAGGATTTCCCTGTGCGAGGTAAAAAGGTGTTCCTACATATAAAACGCCGCAGATGGCTCATTAAAACAAGTAAGAAGCTTGTCCAGAGAGATTGGAACTTAGTAGCGCAGGGAACACGGATGACCACCGAGTTTGCTGCTTTTTTAAAAGTACTTAGTCAGTACTAAAGCCTCGGACTGTCATACCATCGGTGCTTTCTACGGGGTCAATGGAAAGAAGCTCCAGCGCCAATACAAAGATTATTTAAGCGATTTTAAAGAGTGGGGTCAAAAATCCCATTCCAAAGAATGGCTCATCTTCCCCGAGAACATCAGCTCAAAGCTCTCTATAGACGAAACTGCACTCTCCAAAGGGGAACTCTATACCATTATTACCAATAAGAAAGCTAAGGGTAAAAAGGGCAGTATTGTAGCTATTTTCTCGGGAACCAAGGTAGAACCTATTATAGCGCAGCTGCTTAAAATACCAGCTTCAAAACGAGCACGAGTCAAGGAAATCACCTTAGATATGGCCAACTCCATGAAAACCATTGCCAAGAAATGCTTCCCTAAAGCCATACAGGTAACCGACCGCTTCCATGTACAGAAACTCACCTTTGAAGCCCTTCAGGACATTAGGATCAAGCATCGATGGGAGGCTATAGATTTGGAGAACGAACAGATTAAACAAGCTAGGTTAAAACAAAAAATCTTTAGTCCAGAAATCTTTGCGAATGGGGATACCAGAAAACAATTATTAGCGCGCAGTCGATACCTGCTCTATAAAGCACCTTCGAATTGGACAGAGAATCAATCCGAGCGCAGCAAAATACTCTTCGAGCAGTACCCGGATATAAAGTTGGCCTTTAAGCTTACACAAAGACTTCGAAATATATTTAACAATGCGAAATCAAAAGAAAGCGCTTATACAAAACTAGCACACTGGTACAAAGATGTAAAGGATACGGGGTTTAAGGCATTCAATACCATAGCCAACACCATAACCCTTAACTACAGATCCATTCTCAATTACTTTATCAACAGAAGTACAAATGCATCAGCAGAATCCTTTAATGCAAAAATAAAAGCGTTTAGGGCTCAGTTTAGAGGAGTGAAAAATGTAGAATTCTTCCTGTATAGATTAACTACAATTTTTGCCTAAACACAACAATTGGGCTTGATCCATGACTATGATGTCTCACAGAGTTGGGCAAAAGTCTGAAAATAAAAAAGCCCTTCCTGTTTGGAAAGACTTCTGATGGTTTATTTTCTAAACCTAGGAATGCCCAAGGACATTCACAACACAACCTTCCCCAAAGCCTTGGGGACGGTCTGGACAGCTTTTACCAAATCTTTGGTTGCAGACTCGAACTCTTCTCCAAAGCATTGGGGATTACAGCTTTGGTTATCAACGAATGTATTCATCAGACTTAAAGTTATTAATTTCATTCAATGGAGTTTTAATCAAGCCCTGAATTTGAGCTTTACTATATTTTTTTAGCTTTCGTTCACGGATCAAAGCTTGTTTTTTATCTTCAAATGACTGTAGAAATATCAAAATCTAAGGACCTTTATTTGAGGTAAATGGACTCAAGTTATCATTATGCTGC
>CAZOAD010000075.1:0-9864 GCA_964577705.1 uncultured Mesohalobacter sp. | reverse complement strand
CAGGTATCGAAATGTTCCGTCAAATATTAGATAGAGGTGAAGCTGGTGATAATGCTGGTATCTTATTAAGAGGTATTGAGAAAACTCAAATCTCTAGAGGTATGGTTATTACTAAGCCAGGTTCTGTTACACCACATGCTAAATTTAAAGCTGAGGTTTATATCTTGAAAAAAGAAGAAGGTGGACGTCACACTCCATTCCACAATAACTACAGACCACAGTTCTATGTTAGAACTACAGATGTTACAGGTACTATCAATCTCCCTGATGGAGTAGAAATGGTAATGCCTGGTGATAACTTAACCATTACTGTTGACTTGATTCAACCAATCGCACTTAACGTTGGTTTGAGATTCGCTATACGTGAAGGTGGTCGTACAGTTGGTGCTGGACAGGTTACAGAAATACTTTAATTCTTTAGAATTAAATATTAATTACAGTTAAGGTGTCCGCGATTGGTGGATACCTTAACTTTTTAAATTTTCTTTTTTATCTGCTGGAATTTTTGTTTCTTTGCACGCTCTAAAAAATTAAATATTTACGGGTTTAGCTCAGTTGGTAGAGCACTGGTCTCCAAAACCAGGTGTCGGGAGTTCGAGCCTCTCAACCCGTGCAAATCTTAAGAAGATGTCAAATTTTAAAAATTATGTAAGCGAGTCTTACAGCGAGTTAAGAAATCATGTGACCTGGCCAACTTGGGCTGAGGGACAAAAGCTCATGGTGATTGTTGCAGTTTTTTCTATTCTTTTTTCACTCGCTATATGGGGTGTGGATGAAGTGTTTAGCGCAGCTGTAAAACAATATTTTAATTGGGTTAAATCATAATTCATGTCGGAGACAGATTTAAAAAAGTGGTATGTAGTCAGAGCGATTAGTGGTTCTGAAAACAAAGTCAAAGACTATATTGAGAAAGAAATTTCTCACCAAGGTCTTAGTGATTATGTTGACGACATACTCGTGCCAACAGAAAATGTGGTGCAAATCCGTAACGGAAAGAAAATCAATAAAGAGAAAGTTTATTTTCCTGGCTATATCATGGTGCACGCTAACCTGGAAGGTGAGGTAGGCCATGTTATTAAAGGAGTGAATGGAGTTATTGGTTTTTTAGGTGAAACTAAAAGAGGTGAGCCTGTACCAATGCGTAAATCTGAAGTGAATAGAATGCTTGGTAAAGTAGATCAGCTTTCTGTTCAAAAAGAAAATGTAGCTATACCGTTTAGCATCAATGAATCTGTTAAAGTTGTTGACGGCCCTTTCAATAGTTTCACTGGAACCATTGAAAAGATAAATGAAGATAAGAGAAAATTACAGGTGATGGTTAAGATCTTTGGTCGTAAGACACCAGTTGAACTTAGCTATATGCAAGTAGAGAAAATTTAAATGTTACATATAATATAGAGTTGTTTTTAAACATAATGCTTCCCACTGAAAACAATTCAACTAAATTTTGAAAAATGGCAAAAGAAGTAAGTAAAGTAGTAAAACTCCAGGTTAGAGGTGGTGCAGCAAACCCATCCCCACCGGTTGGACCTGCTTTGGGTGCTGCTGGGGTGAATATCATGGAATTCTGTAAGCAATTCAATGGTAGAACTCAAGATAAGAGTGGAAAGATTCTTCCTGTAGAAATTACAGTATATAAGGACAAGTCTTTTGAATTTATTATCAAGACTCCACCTGCAGCAGTCCAATTGATGGAAGCATCAAAATTAAAGAAAGGATCTGGTGAACCAAACTCTAAGAAAGTTGGTTCTGTAACTTGGGATCAAGTGAAAGCAATAGCTGAAGATAAAATGCAGGACTTAAATGCATTTACAACAGAATCCGCAATGAAAATGGTTGCAGGTACAGCAAGATCTATGGGTATAACTGTAAAAGGTAATGCACCATTTTAACAAAACGAAATTAACATGGCAAAAATAACTAAAAAGCAAAAAGAAGCACATAGTAAAGTGGATAAGTCAACGACTTATTCAGTAGCTGATGCCTCTGCTTTATTGAAAGATGTAGCTTACGCTAATTTCGACGAATCTGTTGATCTAGCCGTAAGACTGAATGTTGATCCAAGAAAAGCTAACCAAATGGTTCGTGGTGTGGTAACATTACCTCACGGAACTGGTAAAGACGTAAAAGTCTTGGCTCTTGTTACTCCAGATAAAGCTAAAGAAGCTGAAGAAGCTGGTGCAGACTACGTAGGTCTAGACGAATACCTTGAGAAAATCAAAGGAGGATGGACAGACGTTGATGTAATTGTCACTATGCCAAGCGTGATGGGTAAATTAGGCCCTTTAGGTAGAGTGTTAGGACCAAGAGGTCTTATGCCAAACCCTAAAACTGGTACAGTAACAATGGATATTGCTAAAGCAGTTTCAGATGTGAAAGCTGGTAAAATTGACTTTAAAGTTGACAAAACTGGTATCGTTCATGCCGCTGTTGGTAAAGTATCCTTCGACGCAGAAAAAATTGCTGGAAATGCAAGAGAATTACTAACGACGCTCGTCAAGCTTAAGCCTCAAGTTGTGAAAGGTACTTATATTAAAAGTATACATATCGCTTCTACAATGAGTCCAAGTATTGAAATCGATACTAAACGATTTACCGAGCAATAATTTTAAGTTATGACAAGAGAAGAGAAATCTATAGTAATAAAAGATTTAACTACTAAGTTAGCAGATTCATCAAATGTATATTTAGCAGATATTTCAGGATTGAATGCATCCTTAACTTCAGACTTAAGACGTGCTTGTTTCAAAGCAGACGTTAAGTTGATGGTAGTTAAAAATACTCTCCTAGCTAAAGCTATGGAAAGTACAGATAAAGAATTCGGAGAGTTGACAGACATCCTTAAAGGAAGTACCTCGATCATGCTTTCTGAAACTGGAAACGCTCCAGCTAAAGTGATCAAAAACTTTAGAAAGAAAAATGAAAAGCCTATTTTGAAAGGGGCTTATGTTGCAGAATCAATTTATGTTGGTGATGAAAACCTGGACGCTTTAGTAGATATCAAATCTAAAGAAGAAGTTATTGGAGACATCATTGGATTGCTTCAATCCCCAGCTAAAAATGTTGTATCAGCACTTAAATCTGGTGGTGGTAAACTTTCTGGAATCCTTAAAACACTTTCACAAAGAGAAGAATAAACACGCACTAATTACTAAATATTAAATTACACTAAAACGATAGAAAATGGCAGAATTAAAAGATTTCGCAGAACAATTGGTTAACCTTACTGTAAAAGAGGTAAATGAGTTAGCTGATATTTTAAAAGAAGAATATGGTATAGAGCCTGCTGCTGCTGCAGTAGCTGTTGCTGGTGGCGGTGCTGCTGGTGGTGGTGATGAAGCTGAAGAGCAATCAGAATTCGACGTAATTTTGAAAGCTGCAGGTGGTTCAAAACTAGCAGTTGTTAAGCTTGTTAAAGAATTGACAGGTTTAGGTCTTAAAGACGCAAAAGCATTAGTTGATGGTGCACCAGCTCCAGTTAAGGAAGGTGTTGCTAAAGATGAAGCAGAAGCTCTTAAAGCACAACTAGAAGAAGCAGGTGCTGAGGTTGAGCTTAAGTAAGCTCTCACACCTTTTTAATACTAGGTTTAGACCGCAAGAATTACTCTTGTAGGTCTAAACCATTTTGCGTATTTATACGCGACGTGTTTATTTTACTTTTTATAAGTTAATATCGCTGATGAATTTTCACTAAATTCAAAGCATTAAAATCTTTCTTAGATGTTAGCAATGCATAATGAACGAATTAGTTTTTCTTCCGTTAAAAACAAGCCAGACTATCCGGACTTCCTGGATATCCAAGTAAAATCTTTTCAAGATTTTTTTCAGCTTGAAACTAAACCAGAAGAAAGATCCAACGAAGGTCTATACAACACCTTCCAAGAAAACTTCCCAATTACAGATACGAGAAATCAATTTGTACTTGAATTTTTAGATTACTTTGTAGATCCACCTCGTTACTCTATCCAAGAGTGTATCGAGAGAGGTCTTACCTATAGTGTGCCGCTTAAGGCAAGATTAAAACTTTACTGTACCGATCCAGAACATGAGGATTTTGAGACGATCGTGCAGGATGTCTATTTAGGAACTATACCTTACATGACCCCTAGTGGTACGTTTGTGATTAATGGAGCAGAACGGGTAGTGGTTTCTCAATTACACAGATCTCCAGGTGTGTTCTTTGGCCAGTCATTTCATGCCAATGGAACCAAACTTTACTCTGCTAGAGTAATTCCTTTTAAAGGATCTTGGATTGAGTTTGCTACAGACATCAATTCTGTGATGTATGCTTACATCGACAGAAAAAAGAAATTACCTGTTACAACTCTTTTCAGAGCTATCGGTTTTGAAAGAGATAAAGATATTTTAGAGATTTTTGACCTTGCAGAAGAGGTGAAGGTGTCTAAAACTGGATTGAAAAAATACCTTGGTAGAAAATTAGCTGCCAGAGTATTGAACACTTGGTATGAGGATTTTGTGGATGAAGATACAGGAGAAGTTGTTTCTATTGAAAGAAACGAAATTGTCCTAGATCGTGATACCATTTTAGAAAAAGATCACATTGAAGAGATTTTAGAAACCGGGTCAAAAACGATCTTACTTCACAAAGAAGATAATTTGACAGGCGACTATGCTATCATATATAATACCTTACAAAAAGATCCTACCAACTCTGAAAAAGAGGCAGTAGAACACATCTACAGACAATTACGTAACGCTGAGCCGCCTGATGAGGAGACTGCTCGTGGTATTATAGACAAATTGTTCTTCTCGGATCAACGTTACAACTTAGGTGAAGTTGGTCGTTATAGAATGAATAAAAAATTAGGACTTGATATTAGTATGGACAGCAAAGTTTTGACTAAGCTGGATATCATTACTATCATTAAGTACCTTATCGAATTAGTTAACTCTAAAGCTGAAGTAGATGATATTGATCACCTTTCTAACCGTCGGGTTAGAACTGTAGGTGAGCAATTATCACAACAGTTTGGTGTTGGTTTAGCAAGAATGGCTAGAACCATAAGAGAACGAATGAACGTAAGAGATAACGAAGTCTTTACGCCGATTGACTTAATCAACGCGAAAACCTTGTCATCTGTTATAAATTCTTTCTTTGGTACCAACCAGTTGTCACAGTTTATGGATCAAACCAATCCATTGGCAGAGTTAACCAACAAAAGAAGACTCTCAGCATTAGGACCTGGAGGTTTATCCAGAGAAAGAGCTGGTTTCGAAGTACGTGATGTTCATTATACTCACTACGGAAGACTTTGCCCTATTGAAACTCCGGAAGGACCAAACATTGGTTTGATTTCCTCTATGTCTGTTTATGGAAAAGTAAACAGTATGGGATTCATTGAAACACCATACCGAAAGGTTGAAAATGGTAAAATCGATTTTAAATCAGATCCTTTATACCTTTCTGCTGAAGAAGAAGAAAACAAATTAATCGCTCAGGCCAATATTCCTATTTCAGAAGACGGGACTATGACATCAGAACGAGTTATTGCTCGTATGGAAGGTGACTTCCCGGTGGTAGACCCTAAAGAAGTAGATTATATTGATGTGGCCCCAAATCAGATTTCATCGATTTCGGCTTCGTTAATTCCTTTCTTAGAACACGATGATGCTAACCGTGCCTTGATGGGATCCAACATGATGCGTCAAGCACTTCCTTTATTGAGAGTGGATGCGCCTATCGTTGGTACTGGATTGGAGAGACGTGTGGCTCAGGATTCAAGAGTCTTGATCAATGCTGAAGGTGAAGGAACTGTAGATTATGTAGATGCAAGAAAAATTGTCATCTCCTACGATAGAACTGAAGATGAAAGATTGGTAAGCTTTGACGAAGATGACAAGACTTATGACTTGATCAAATTCAGAAAAACTAACCAGGGTTCTACTATAAACCTGAAGCCTATTGTTCGTGTTGGCGACAGAGTAACTAAAGGACAAGTCCTTTGTGAAGGTTATGCAACAGACAATGGAGAATTAGCACTTGGTAGAAATATGAAAGTGGCCTTTATGCCATGGAAAGGCTACAACTTTGAGGATGCGATCGTTATTTCTGAGCGTGTTGTAAAAGATGACCTTCTTACATCTGTTCATATTGATGAGTATTCTTTAGAAGTTAGAGATACAAAGCTCGGTAATGAAGAATTAACTGCAGACATTCCAAACGTTTCGGAAGAAGCTACAAAAGATTTGGATGAGCATGGTATGATCAGAATTGGTGCAGAGATTAAGCCTGGTGATATTCTTATAGGTAAGATTACACCAAAAGGTGAAAGCGATCCTACTCCAGAAGAGAAATTACTGAGAGCTATCTTTGGTGACAAAGCAGGTGATGTAAAAGATGCTTCTTTGAAAGCTTCTCCATCGCTTAACGGTGTGGTTATCGATAAGAAATTGTTCACTAGAGCTGTAAAAGATAAACGTAAGAGAGCACAAGACAAGCAAGAAATTGACGCGCTTGAAGCTAAATACCAAGTGAAGTTTGAAGAACTTAGAAACCGATTAATTGAAAAATTATTTGGAATTGTAGGTGGTAAAACGGCTCAAGGGGTTCAGAATGATTTAGGTGAAGATACGTTGCCAAAAGGTAAAAAGTATACCTTAAAAATGTTGAACTCTGTTGAAGACTTTAGTCATTTAACTAAAGGCACTTGGACAACAGATAAAGCTACAAACGCTTTAGTTGCAGATCTTTTACACAACTATAAAATCAAGCAAAACGATCTTCAAGGTAATCTTAGAAGAGAGAAATTTACAATTACTGTAGGAGATGAACTTCCATCTGGAATTTTAAAACTTGCTAAAATTTATGTGGCTAAGAAACGTAAGTTGAAAGTAGGGGATAAGATGGCAGGTCGTCACGGTAATAAAGGTATTGTTGCTAAAATCGTGAGAGAAGAAGATATGCCATTCTTGGACGATGGAACTCCGGTAGATATCGTATTGAATCCACTTGGTGTACCTTCTCGTATGAACATTGGTCAGATTTATGAAACTGTTCTTGGATGGGCAGGTCAAAAATTAGATAGAAAGTTTGCCACTCCAATTTTTGATGGGGCGACTTTAGATCAAATCAATGAATTGACAGATGAAGCAGGAATCCCAAGATTTGGTCATACTTACTTGTATGATGGTGGAACTGGTGAACGTTTTGACCAACCTGCAACTGTAGGAGTCATTTATATGTTGAAACTAGGACATATGATTGAGGACAAAATGCACGCAAGATCTATCGGGCCGTACTCACTTATCACGCAGCAACCACTTGGTGGTAAAGCACAATTTGGTGGACAGCGTTTTGGTGAAATGGAAGTTTGGGCACTTGAAGCTTATGGTGCTTCTGCTACATTGAGAGAGATCTTAACTGTAAAATCTGACGATGTCATCGGTAGAGCAAAAACTTACGAAGCCATCGTAAAAGGTGAGCCAATGCCAGAACCAGGATTACCAGAATCTTTCAACGTGTTAATGCATGAATTGAAAGGCCTAGGACTAGATATCAGATTAGAAGAGTAATAGCCGTCCCGTCCTTTGACGGGATGTGTTATCACATTTTATTACAATAATTCTTTAGCACTTGTATTATGACAAGAAATAATGATAAGAATACACAAAAGAGATTTAATAAAATCTCTATAGGTTTATCTTCTCCAGAAAGTATTCTAGCAGAATCTAGAGGTGAAGTTTTAAAACCTGAAACTATTAATTACAGAACACACAAGCCAGAAAGAGATGGACTGTTTTGTGAACGAATTTTTGGCCCTGTCAAAGATTATGAATGTGCTTGTGGAAAATATAAAAGAATACGTTACAAAGGAATCGTTTGTGACCGTTGCGGTGTTGAAGTTACCGAGAAAAAGGTTCGACGAGACCGTGTTGGGCACATCAATTTGGTGGTTCCTGTAGCTCATATCTGGTATTTCAGATCTTTACCAAACAAAATTGGATACCTGCTTGGAATTCCTTCCAAGAAGCTCGACATGATCATTTATTATGAAAGATATGTCGTGATCCAACCAGGTGACGCTAAGAATGAAGATGGAGAACCATTGAAGAAAATGGATTTCTTGACAGAGGAAGAGTATCTCAATATTTTAGATGAACTTCCACAGGAGAACCAATACCTGGATGATGACGATCCAAACAAGTTCCTCGCCAAAATGGGAGCTGAATGTCTTTTAGAAATTTTAAAGCGTCTCGATTTAGATGAGTTGTCTTATGATCTAAGACACAAAGCCAATAACGAAACCTCTAAGCAAAGAAAAACGGAAGCTTTAAAACGTCTTCAAGTAGTTGAAGCGCTTAGAGATTCTAAAAATAACAGAGAAAATAATCCTGAGTGGATGATCATGAAAGTGATCCCGGTAACTCCACCAGAATTAAGACCTCTTGTTCCACTTGATGGTGGACGTTTCGCAACTTCAGATTTGAATGATCTGTATAGACGAGTAATTATCAGAAACAATCGTTTAAAACGATTGATGGAAATAAAAGCTCCTGAAGTCATCCTTAGAAATGAAAAGCGTATGCTTCAGGAATCTGTAGATTCTTTATTTGACAACACCAGAAAATCTTCTGCAGTCAAAACAGATTCTAACAGACCATTGAAATCACTTTCTGATTCCCTAAAAGGAAAACAAGGACGTTTCAGACAAAACCTTCTTGGTAAGCGTGTAGATTATTCTGCCCGTTCTGTCATCGTCGTTGGACCAGAAATGAAAATGTTCGAATGTGGATTGCCAAAAGATATGGCAGCAGAACTTTACAAGCCTTTCGTCATCAGAAAACTGATTGAGAGAGGAATTGTAAAAACTGTAAAATCTGCTAAGAAAATAATAGACAAAAAAGAGCCTGTAGTTTGGGATATTCTTGAGAACGTGTTAAAAGGGCACCCTGTGTTGCTTAACCGTGCTCCAACCCTTCACAGATTGGGTATACAAGCTTTCCAGCCAAAATTGATTGAAGGAAAAGCAATACAGTTACACCCATTGGTTTGTACTGCTTTCAACGCTGATTTTGACGGTGACCAGATGGCAGTTCATTTACCATTAGGACCAGAAGCCATCTTAGAAGCTCAGCTCTTGATGCTGGCATCACACAGTATTTTGAATCCAGCAAATGGATCCCCTATTACTGTTCCTTCTCAGGATATGGTTCTTGGTTTATATTATATGACAAAACCTAGATCGTCTACTCCAGAACATAAAGTGAAAGGAGAAGGTCTTAAGTTTTACTCAGCTGAAGAAGTGAACATCGCTTACAATGAGAAGCAAGTTGACTTAAACGCACTAATCACGATTAGAACTAATGACGTTGATGAACATGGAGAAATCGTTAAGAAAAACATAGAAACTACAGTTGGACGTGTGTTGTTTAATCAATCCATTCCAGACAGTGTAGGTTTTATTAATGATGTTATGACTAAGAAAGCACTTCGTGATGTAATTGCGAGAGTGCTCAAGAAAACCTCAGTTCCAGAAACAGCTGAATTCCTTGATGAAATTAAAAGTCTTGGATATAACTTCGCCTTCCGAGGTGGATTGTCTTTTTCTTTAGGAGATATTATTATCCCGGCAGAAAAGCAATCTATGATCGATGAGGCTAACGAGCAAGTTGAAGGTGTAATTGGAAACTATAACATGGGACTTATCACCAACAACGAGCGTTATAACCAAGTTATCGATATCTGGACAGCTACCAATGCGAACTTAACTGAACTTGCTATGAAGCGAATTCGTGAAGATAAGCAAGGGTTTAACTCCGTATATATGATGCTTGATTCTGGTGCAAGGGGTTCTAAAGAACAAATTCGCCAGTTAACCGGTATGCGTGGATTGATGGCTAAGC
>CAZOAD010000074.1:0-10047 GCA_964577705.1 uncultured Mesohalobacter sp. | reverse complement strand
CAATGAGACTCTCATCTCAATTACAGTTTTGTTACTTGTTTCCAAAGAACTTAATTCTTATCTTGTATCCCCAAGTAACGCAGGACACACAACTAACCACAACAATATGTATCTTCAATGGCGAGGTTTGGGAGCTGAAACCAAAAGTCTGGGATTTATTTGCTAACTTTACGATTGAAAAATGAAGGGTTGTGCTTCTTTGGTCGCCACTGAAAGATACACTTCCCGTTATGCCTCATGTAAAAAACAAAAAAATGGAGAAAAAGAATTGGACATTTCGAGCTACTAGTAATTCATTCGTACAAGTAGGTGACAAATTTCAAACAGAATACAAAGTATGGGAAGAAGGAGAATTAACATCAGATGAAAGAACATACTTTGGGTTTGTGTATGAAGGTGAACTATCAATTGAAATAAATGAAATCATATACTTAGTTAAGCCAAATATGTTTTTTGTTTTGCCACCAAAAGGAACTATTTCTGGAAAAGGTAAAGCACTATTGTCTTCTATTCACAGTGACTTCAAGGGTATATTTCTAATAGGTGGAGTGATTGAAGAAAAAGGGCGTTTGAAATATATTGATGGTTGTTCAGATACTGTACTGATAAATCCAATTGTATCTGGTGATCCTTGCTTGAATTTTTTATACATCCCAACAAACACTAGTCAAACAGACCACACACATCCATCGGTGAGAATCGGTATTGTTGTGAGTGGAAATGGAATTTGTAAAACCTCTTACAGTAGCGAAGTGCTTTCAAAGGGTAAGTTATTTGTTCTTCCTCCTGATGCTATCCATAGCTTTCATACATTGGATGACGAGCTTAGAATAGTAGTGTTCCATCCCGATAGTGATACTGGCCCCTCACATGATGATCACCCAATGCTCAACAGGTCTTTTGTAGATAATAAATCTGCCAAAGATCTCAATGAAATCCGAACAAAAAATCTGTAACCTTTTTTACCTTCGCAACCTAAACGTAATAATTTATGAAATTCACGAAACTACTCTTGTCCACAAGAAAAGAATCCGTAAGTGGCATTGATGTTCACTCCCAAGATCTGTTAGTAAGAGCAGGCTATATCAGGCAACTCTCATCTGGTATTTTTTCCTCGTTACATTTTGGACAAAGAACTTTTAAAAAAATCGAAAATATCCTACGGGAAGAAATGAATGCTATAGGAGGCGTTGAAATTAGTATGCCAGTCGTTCACCCTGCCGAAATTTGGAAAAAAACCCAAAGATATGATGACATTGACGACTCACTGGTACGTTTTACGGATCGAGCAAAGCGAGATATGGTTTTAGGGATGACGCATGAAGAAGTTGTGGCATCTTTAGCAAAAAGTGAGATAGAAACTTACAAACAACTTCCAAAGCTTATTTACCAGATACAGACCAAATTCAGAGATGAAGCCAGATCAAGAGGTGGGCTTATTCGAGTTCGTGAATTTGTTATGAAAGACTCCTACTCCCTTGACACTTCCTGGGATGGACTTGAAAAACAATACCAAGCTCACTATGAGGCTTACTTCAGAATGTTTGAGCGTGCAGGCTTACCTGTAATGGCTATTAAAAGTGATGTGGGAATGATGGGTGGAAAAGTTGCTCATGAGTATATGTATATTACCGATATTGGAGAAGATACCATTTTTATTTGTGAAAATACTGGTTATAAAGCCAATAAGGAAATCGCATCTATCAAGAAACCCGAAATAACTCCTGAAGATCCAAAAACTTTAGAAAAAATTTCTACTCCTGGCACAAAAACAATTGATGATTTATCAAACCTGTTAGGGTTAGATAAATCTATGTTTGGGAAGGTAGTCATGTACGCTGGATTGGTAGATAATCAGGAAGTGTTAGTTATGTCGGTAGTTCCGGGAAACATGGAAGTAAACCCAGTTAAACTTCAAAACTTAGTTAAATCTAAATATTTAAATCCTGCTTCGGACAATGAAATTAGAGCGGTTGGTATTGTGCCGGGATATGCTTCACCAATTAATGCTGATAAGGAGAAAGTCATCGTAGTCGTTGATGAAATGATTGCCGCTAAAAACAATCTAGTTTTTGGGGCAAATGAGGAGAATTTCCACCTGAAAAATGTCTGTTTCAAAAGGGATTATGAAACGAGTTATGTTGGTGATATAATAAGTGCTTACGATGGAGCACTGGCACCCAATGCTCAATCAGATGATGATATACTTCGTTCTGTTCGGGGAGTGGAAGCGGGAAATATCTTTCAGTTGGGTACAAAATATACGGAAGCCCTGGGAGCCAATTTTATGGATATAGATGGAAGACCAAAACCCATTATTATGGGCTCCTATGGCATAGGCGTTGGGCGTATGCTTGGATGCTTAGCCGAGGAATATCACGATGACAAAGGACTGTTGCTTCCCATATCGGTTGCCCCTTTTGAGGTAGTTATAGTTGGTTTATTAGACAATCAGGAAGTTCAGGAAAAGGCAGAGTTATTATACCAGTCATTGATTGAGGCTAATGTTGATGTTCTCTACGATGACAGATCATCTAAAATGGCAAGAGCTGGTGAGAAATTTAGTGATGCCGACCTGATTGGAATCCCGATTCGATTGACGGTTTCTAAACGTTCCATCAAACAGGATGGTGTAGAATTAAAGCTCAGAAACAGTAATGAGCTTGAAATAATTTCATTCACAGATGTACTTGAGGTTGTTCAACGCATAGTTGAATCATTGAAAAAAGAAACTTACACCAGGAAATAATTATTATGAAAACCTTAGCAGTTCCCAGTCCAGAAGAAATTGTAGGTGAAATCATTCTACCATTAAAAATTGACGGTGAAGAGGTTAAATTCCATCTTTTTTATTTTTCTTTTAATCAAGACAGATGGATAGCTGCTTTGCTTGGAAAACCATCAGATGAACAGTATTTTCCTCTAAGGATAGAATCTGCCTGTGTCTTTGGTCATGTATTCCACTCTTCCCAATGTGATTGTGGCTTTCAGTTGGATGAAGCTTTTGCCAGGATTAAAAAGGTAGGGAAAGGTGTAGTTATATATGCAATCGACCATGACGCTCGTGGTTTAGGAATATTGAGCCATTTTAAAATTTATCATTATAGACAAAAAGAGCAACTTGATACAGAAGAAGTATATGAGCGGCTGGGCAAACCTCTAGACTCAAGAGATTATTCTCCAGTTTCCTTTATCCTGAGATACCTGAAAATAGAGAATATTCTCCTGATGTCAAATAATCCTTCAAGGAGAAAATTTTTAATGGATCACGGTTTCAATGTTAAGAATGAATTAATCGAAGCCGATTTGACCAATTTCAATATGGCAACATTGATGCTAGAAAAGGAAGACTTAGGTTATAACTGGTCTTTCAAAACACATTTAGAATGGCTCACTCCTATTCAAAGTAAAGTAGAGTCTGACTTGGATTTGTCTGCTGGAATCATTGTTAAGGATAATGAAGAAATAATAGCCCAATATGAAAGCAAAAACTGGGATATTGCAAAAGGGCTGGCAGAGAAAATAAAATATTCTGAAAATATCGTTGTCTATCTCACCGATTTGCCTCGCGTAGATGAATTATCTATCTATGCTAAAATAGGATTATTTTTTATTGTAGTACCTTTTCCGGTTGTCCCTTCCTGGTTGCAGAAAAGAGCAAAGAAACATAATCTTTTTGTCCAAGACTGGGGAAGAAAAAACAAATATAAAAAAGCTCGTCCACAATGGAATCTGATATTTGAATCTGAAAAAATATTTGCTTACCAAAGAAAGCATCAATTAAGATATTGTCTAAAGGATAAAAACTTGAAAGATCAGTTCATAGATGCTTTTTATGAGATAGGGAAACTTGCGTCAGTCAATAACTTTAGTTTTGAATCAGTTACAGAAAAACAAGTTGGTCAAACAGAAAATGATGATTTCGTATCTTGGGAAATAACAAAGACTTCACTAGGGGATATTCCAATCTTAAAATCTTAGGACGATGAATTTTATACAGGGAAAGTGTTATTCCGTACCGAGAAAAATTGGTTTGAGACTGATAAACAAGCCTGGATTTATTGGTGTGGATACCTACAAGGATTCTCCCCAAAAAGTAGGTAGCTATCAATATTTCAACCCCTTTTTCTTTACAAAATCAATTAGTATTCCTGTCCCAGGACTGGAAAATGTGTATGCTCATTCACTGGAAAGCATATGGCAGGGACTCAAGGTTGTCGAGGGAGAAACCTATTTTGACATGTTTCAACAAATTCCTTTTAAAAGACCTACAGATGAGACCAGACGAAAAAATAAAAGCTATGTTTACGAAAAATCTTCTTTCCATTATAAAGGGAAAATTATAAATCTACTTAAAGCTCGGTTTTTTATATACCTTAAAGCCTATTGCTATTTATTAAATAACGTGGTTCCCGGCTTCTTACGGAATGAACTAAAAAACGAGCTATTTGATGATAAATGTATTGTTTTTTACGACTGGGATCAAAATTTTGATATTCAGGATATTACGTCTTCCTTTAGTCATTCTGCCATATTAGCATCTTGGTTTAATCACACGCTGGAAGAAGACTTCTTAGAACCAGGCTATAATCTGTTTCCAGATTTTATAGAAGTACTGAATGTTAATATGTTGGATCACTATTAATAAGGAATATGCTTGTAAACAGAGACTTATCGGATTACCTATATTGGAAAGTTAAGAAGCTTAGGGGGCAAGGAGACATTCAAAGAAGGCTGCTATCTTTATTAGAAAATCAACATAAATCTCCAAAGGAGATAAAGGAACTCCAGTTTAATAAGCTGAGGAAAATAATAGAGCATAGCTATAATACAGTCCCATATTACAGAGAGGTCATGCTAGAGCGAGGATTAACACCCTCAAACTTTTCCAGCTTTTCGGATATTAAGCAACTACCCTTGTTAACCAGAGATGTTTTGCGGATTCATCAAGAAAAACTGGTATCCTCGAAAGCAGATTTCAAAACCTTAAAAACGAATTTCAGCAGTGGCTCTACTGGCATTCGTGCTCAATTCAAACAAGATCTAAACTTCAGAATTTGGATGAGAGCTCACCAGTTGAGAACTTATGGCTGGTGTGCAGACTGGAAGTTAGGAGAAAAATTTTTGCTATTGTGGGGTTCCGAGATTTATTGGAGCAAGAAACAATTTATTGACCAATTTGAAAATTTACTTACCAACAGAAGAGAATTCAACACTTTTAACTTATCTAATAAATTGATAAACAAATTTTTAGACAAAATACAACAATTCCAACCCAAACTAATAAGTACCTATTCGAATGCCATTCATCTCATTTCTCAGGAAGCACAAAAAAGAAATATCGAATTTCCAAGCGTAAAAGCCATTCAGGGTACATCAGAGCCTCTTCCAACGGTTATGCGTGACCGCATTAAAACCGTTTTTGACTGTGAAATTTTCGACAAGTACGGATCACGGGAGACTAATGTAGTAGCACACGAAAGTCCTAATCATGAGCAGATGTGCATACAGTCTGAGAATGTATTCGTTGAATTTCTAAATCCGAAAGGAAAGGAATGTGAGGATGGAGAAAAAGGAAAGTTAGTCATTACTACTTTAAATAATTTTTCAATGCCACTAATAAGGTATGAAACCAGTGATATCGCTGCCCCAGTAGAAGGATATTGCTCCTCCGGAATAGGTTTGCCAAGAATGACAAGTGTGGGTGGGAGAATTCAAGATCTGATTTTAACACCGAATGGTGACCATATTGATGCATACTTCTTCTCCTATCTAATTATGAGATTTCCCAATATTCACTGGTTTCAGGTTGTACAATATACAATTGACGAACTTAATATTCGGTTGTTTGCGCCAGGTGGTTTAAGCAAAGAAGATGTTAACAATATAAAGGATAGAGTAAGGGTTCATACTGGTTTTGATTTCATAATTCATTTCGAGCATCTGAAAGAAATGCCTATTTCTTCAACAGGGAAATTTAGATTATGTATTTCTAAATTGACCGAGCATTATTTATTGTCGTAATATTTTGTCATAATGTAATTGAAATGTGAAAATATGGACGAAAATGTGAAATTCACCTCTGAAAGCCTAATTTTTGGCACTCCCCCTGAAAGTGAGCCCACCGAATTGCTCATTTCTAAGCAATCACGAGAAAAAAGTCAAGTAAAACTTACATTGGCAAGTCTTACTTCTGCATTAAAAGAGTGTAAAATAATAGATACTATCCCTAATAGTCTTAGCGGAACAATTGTCTTACTTCCTAGAGGAATTAGATTGTTTCAACAATTTAATAAAGTTGTAAAAAATAGCTTTAAAAATTTTGGACTAGAGGAGTATCATTATCCAATGTTGGTGTCAACGGATTTTTTCTCCCCAGTATATGACTACCTTTCGTTGAAAAATAAGTTGCTCCATGTGGGCAATGACAAAGACTTCGAGAATGGTGTACCTAAAGGCACTTTATGTCCAACAGGTGAAGAAGTTATTTATCCGCATTGGAAAGCATGCATAAAAACGGAAAGAGACCTCCCAATTGAGCTATACCGGCAAGCTAATTATTATAGACCATCACGAGGAAAACATCGAGGAGGTTTGTTTAGGAGTATGGAAGCGTTTGATGTATTTGAGTTTCATTGCGGTTACACTCAGGTGAATCGTCATAAATTTAGTGCCTTTCAAAATATGCTATTTAGTCTAGTGGATTATTGCTGTCTTCCTACTTTGTGGAGTGATAGACCTTTGGTTACCAATAACGAAAAAGTCTCAAAAAGAACTATTGGTTGCGATGCATTACTTCCTTTAGGAAAAACAGTACAAATTAGCAGCATCTACGATCAGCAAGATTTGCTTTCTAAGCTATTTGAAATTCAATATAAAAAGGAGGGAAAAAGTTATAACACTCACCATATAACAGGCTTTATTTCGAGAAGATTAGTTTGGTCTTGCTTGTTTTTTGGGCTTAAAAAAAATGGCTCTTTTTTTCTAAACCCGAACCTTAGCCCGACTCAGGTATACATCATTATGCAGTCCTCACCTACGTCGCAAGAAAACCTAAATCAAATCAGTCAAATATTAGATAAGTATGATATTAGGTACACTATAAAAGTTATCGGAAAGAAAGATCGTCTAAAAAGAGTTATCCAAGATAGCTTTAAAGCATTATCGTGTCTATGTGTAGTCGTGAGACAAGTAGGCGATGAGTACAAACTGAGCATCATAAACTCCTTAGATGAAACGGAGAAAAACGTAATGATCAATAAGCTCTATGAAATGAGCCGAATCATCAACCAAGAATTAAATCAATTAGATAAGAACTATCGACTTATTGTCCGTGACTATGTGAAATATCGAATTAAATATGCAAGTGATATTTCACAATTGAGAGCCTCATCTGATCTAGTTCAAGCGTTTCCTTTGGTCAGTAACCCCAACAATATCTCGAAAATAGAATCTCAAGTTAATGGTGAAATATTAGGTTTTATTCCCCTTGGTGAGAAAAAAAAATGTATTCTAACAAATAAAGATTGTAGCTCAATAGCACTACTTTCCGTACGACTATGAGAAATAAAATTATACTCATAACAGGTGCTCCAGGAGTTGGCAAAACAGAAACTGCCAGAGCTCTCATATCCCTGTGTCCAAAAAAAAGCGTGTGGTTGGATACCGACAAAATTGTGTCCATACAGCCGTTTACCATAGATGATAACTTTTATGAGCTATTGTTCAATAACATAGTTTCTTGTATTCAAAATTATGAAATCTGGGGAGCAAAATTGATAGTTATAAGTGGTGTTGTTCTCCCAAGCAATATCTTATCCAAATTATTGAGCTATATCTCTAAATATGATTGGAGCGTCTATGGTTTGTATGCCTCAGAATACTTAGTAAAGCAACGTATTCTTAGAGATAAAAAAGGACAAAACGTGTCACAAAGACTAAAATGGCTACATTTACTTAAAGAGACTAAAATCCTGAAAAACGCTACACTCATTGACAATTCTAGTCTTTTTATTGAAGAAGTAGCCAATCAAATCGCTATTGATGAAGAAATCATTTCTAAACCACAAGTTCTTGATGAGAAAGTTGAATCGGTTGAAATAGAATATAAAAAAGCTTTTTCAATGGCTCATGCTATTTTTTCAAAGCTAAATATACCGTCAGATATTGCAGAGAAGGTCATCCGAGACCTTATTGATAGTGACATAGAGGGTCATTTTTCTCATGGTTTACTAAGGCTTAAGGAATATAGCGAAGCGATCCAAAATGGAACTATGAAGGTAGAAAGCTTTCCTAAGGTGCATAAAATCTCAGAAATAGCTTGTACTGTTGATGGAAACCGAGGATTTGGTTTAATTTCAAGAGAGGCAATAGCAAAAGAAATTAAGAATATTCTTACTACCCAAAAGGTAGCTATTGTGGGTTTAAAAAACAGCAACCACATCGGTAGGTTGCATCATTTAGCAGAATCCGTTTGTCAGAGTGGACACATCATTCTGGGGTTTGTAAATTATTTAGGAGCTGGTCAGAAAGTTCCAATATGGAATGGCAAAGAAGGACGATTCTGTACAAATCCTATCGTCATAGGAATTCCAAGAAACGATAATCCTCCAATTATTTTGGACATGTCTACAAGTACAGTTTCCGAAGGAAAAGTTCGTGAATATTTCCTCACCGGGAAATCTGTGCCAGAAGGATGGCTCATCAATAAGAATTGGGAGACTGTTCATGACCCTAGCAAACTTTACCGTGAACCAGAAAACACTTTTATTACTCCCCTGGGAGGTAAATTAGTAGGATATAAAGGCTCATCCCTTGCGCTAATGGTTGATATTTTGGCAGGAATTATCACCAATGCTGGATACTCCAATGCACTTCCAAAATTAGGAGGAAATGGAGGTTTATTTATTTCTTTTCATCCTACCGTTCTAGGAGAACAGTTAGAGAAAATTAACCAAGATATCAGCCGACTAATTGAATATTACAAATCAAGTAAAACACTTGAAAATTCTGAAGGTATACGAGTTGCAGGTGAGCAATCTCATCAAAAAAGAGATAATTTTGAAAAGATAGGCATGGTTGTTTATTCCAAAAAATTATGGAATCATATAATTCAAATTCAACAGTCCATATGAATGACTTAAAACAACATCTTTACAATGGGGAAGTAGCGACAGGAATATTCTTACTTTCTTCCAACTCTATGATATCGGAATCATGTGCAGTAATTCCCGGAGTTGATTGGGTTATTGTTGATATGGAGGCTTCTACCGCATCAAAAGAAGATTTAATGCACATTTATCAAAGCCTCAATAATACCAACGCCTCTCCAATGGTTCGAGTATCTGAATTAAATAAACACCAAATAGAGTTTGCTCTTGACATAGGCTCTGAGGCAATTCTAATACCGAAAATTTCCACTAGAGACGAGGCGGAAGAGGTTGCGCGATGCAGTTATTATCCGCCTCTTGGCGAGCGAGGAATTAATCCTGTCAGAGCTTCCAATTATTTTCAGAACATTCAGAATTATTTGGCCAAGGCTAACGAACAGATCACTGTAATGGTACAAATAGAATCTAAAGAAGCTGTGGAAAACGCTGATGAAATAGCACAAACATCGGGGATTGATGTACTTTTTATTGGCTGTGGGGATTTGGCTTCTTCTTATGGTCAACCTGGTAAGGTTGAGGGTGAGAGAATGGATTCTGCCAGAGCAAGAGTTCTTAAAGCGTGTCTGAAAAATAATAAGATTCCCGGAATTTTTGCATATAGTTTAGATTTAGTAAAACAATATATTCAAGAAGGGTTCAAGTTTATTGCAATTGGTAATGAAATTAAATTACTCCAAGAAAGCCTGCATATGTACTCTAACGAAATCGAATCCATAAAAAGTGAAAAGTCGAGTAGGTAAAGGGGAATCTCACCCCTAAACCTCTCACAGAACCGTACGTGATAGTCTCCCATCATACGGCTCTTCTTAACAAGTCTATGGCGTAAAACCGTATTGCCAATGCACAAACAGATTAGGATAATGCTTTGCAGTTTCCT
>CAZOAD010000073.1:0-10127 GCA_964577705.1 uncultured Mesohalobacter sp. | reverse complement strand
AATGGATCAAGTGGGTTTTGTCAAGGCTTTTAGAGAACAAATCAGGAGTGTCTGCAATGTAGTAATCCCGATAGCAATAGGAATTCAAAGAAGTAGAAACCTTATTTTTCCGCTAAAACTAGTACAGCCTTGACAAGTTCCACAAGAGCCTTAGCCATTCCTTTAAAGCCAGATACTAAATAAGCGTACGAATAAGTTAAGCGAGGTGAGAAACTGACTTTAAAGCACCAACTGAAGGGCAGGTGAAGAATGGGTTAGGCTATGCCTGTTTTTCGACGACCCGAAAAACAAAGAAGGCTTGATCTATTATCAACCCCTTAAAATATCTAAGGCAAGACTTTAATAGTTAAAGATTTTCATAGAGGGCCTGAAGAAGCCCTCTATGAAAATCTGGTTAAAACTATCAAAGTCATGACGTTCCAATTAAAAAAGCGGACTTGTCTGTTTTTTGTGACGAAATAGAGTGTCCCAAACCAGTCCCATCATTTCGGGACGGTTAGGGTAAGCGACAAGAAGTAAGCAAAACAACAGATAGGTCCAAGATCCTAAGTGAAGCTATTTTCCTGGTATGGAGCTTTAGCGGAGTATAAGGGAATGGGCTGAGCGTATATAAAAGGATTACAATATCGTTGAAAACAATAAATCATCAATTTCAAGTTTATCTGACAAATCTAAACTTTGATGCTAGTTTCTTTATCAAATAACGACTTGAATTATTATTATCTAGGTGATTAGATCTTAACTAATTCCTCTATAATAATCTAATATCTTAGTTCTAAATATGTACTCATACCGTGCATTTGCAAGATTAATCTTTGCGCTATCCAGATTGTTTTTACTTATGATGTATTCCACAATATTGGACACACCACTATTAAACCGAATTTCATTTATTCGATAAGACTCTGCGTAAGCTTGTACTTGGTTTTCAAAAATAAGATACTTGTCATAAGCCGTCTTCATATCGTTATGTGCTGCCAAAATTGCTTGCTGAAACTCATTAAAAGCATTCTGATATTCCACTCTTTGCTCCTCCAGAACAATCTTTTGTAATTCCACTGTATTTTTAGCTCTAAACCCATTGAAAATAGGAACCCGTACTGCAACACCAATATTGGAATTTAAATTATTTATCAATTGATCCTGATAAGCAATGCTTTCTGCTGAAAAATTGGTTTCTGAACTAAATACTGAAAAATCATCCCCTCCAATACTTACAAACTGATCCGTTTCTACTATTTGAGTTCCAGATTCGTTAAACAAGGTCGCTAAACTTGAAAAATTAGTATTCAACTGAGCAAAGAAAGTTACTTCTGGCGCATATAAACTTTGTGAGACTTGTATGTCTTCTTCAGCTGCTTTGATTCTTAATTCAACAGACCTAAAAGCAGCTAAATTTTCTAAAGATTCTTCAAAAACCTCTTTGGCTGAATATTCATAAATCACAGGTTCATCAATAAGCTGACTCGGAGAAATACTAATTTCTGAATCAATATTTAAAAGCCGAATTAATTCCAATTTAGAAGCAATCAGGCTATTTTCTGCATCAGCAATTATAGAATTATCGTTGGCTAGTTGCCCAACAATATCAGTATAATTGGCTGGACTGCCCTCCCCTTCTTCGTTTAAGTTTTTTAAGCGCTCTAATTGTTCTAAAGTCGATTTTTTTCTTGACGAAGCTAGTTTCAATAAATCTTTGTTATTTAGAACCCGGAAGTAAGCAAGCGTGACATTTAGAACCATTTCCTGTTTGGCTTGTTCCACGTCAGCCTTAGCGGCCTGAAGATTAAAACGATCGCGTTGAATTCTATTTTTGATTTGAAAACCGTTAAAAATAGTAGCTTCCAAGCTCAAGCCCGCACTAGAAAAAGTGAGTTGTTCTTCGATAAAGGTATTTGTAAAGGGATCGATACTTCTACCATTATTCAGTCCGAAATTATAATTTCCATTTAAATTTGGTAATCTAGAATTTCGGGACTGATTGAATTCTATATCTGAAGTTTGAGCTCTTAGATTTGAGCGTTCAACATCCAGATTATTTTCTAATGCGATTTGCAAAGCAGTGTCTAGATCTAATTCCAGTACTGGATCTTGAGCAAATCCTAACATTTGAACTAAAAAAATCACTAAGTAGATGATTGTTTTGACCATAATCTTACTTGTTATTAACGCTTCCATCCAAAAGTTTTATAAGTCGTGAACCATAAGCAGCATTGCTTTCGGAGTGAGTCGCTTGAATGATGGTGATTCCCTCTTTATTTAAATCTCTAAAGAGTTGCATGATTTCATCGCTTTGGGTAGAATTTAAATTCCCAGTGGGTTCATCAGCAAGGATAAGTTTGGGTTTTATAATCAAAGCTCTTGCGATACCCACCAATTGTTGTTGTCCACCGCTAAGTTGATGTGGAAACAAATCCTTTTTCCCAACAATATTGAATTTGTCCAACATGTCAGCTACTAAAGCTTTTCGCTCAGAACTTTTAATTTTTTTGTATAAGAGAGGTGTTTCTATATTTTCGTAAACCGTCAGATCATCTAAAAGATGATAGGCCTGAAAAATGAAACCGATGTTTTCATTAAAGAGTTTGGTTTTCTGTTTCGAATTGAGATCATGGACAGCTTCATTTTCAAAAAAATAGTCTCCTTCTTCAAAGGTATCCAGCATCGCAATCACGTTGAGCAATGTAGATTTACCAGAACCAGAGGGACCCATCAATGAAATGAATTCACCTTCTTCAATAGTTAAACTGAGATCATTGAGAAGAAAAACGCGTCTTCCTCCAGATTTTACCCATTTGTAAATATGATTGAGATCTAAAAGCATATGCGTGTAGTTTTTATATGATTATTCAGTTCTTAAGCTTTTGGCTGGATTTCTTAATGCTGCTTGAATGGTTTTAAAACTCATAACCAAAAGTGCAATCAAAATCATTAGAAATGCACTTACTACAAAAATCCACCAATTCAATTCTGTTTTAAAGGCAAAACCTTCTAACCATTGATTGAGCCCATACCATGCTATTGGAATAGCTACTAAAACAGCGATGAGAATTGGCTTAATAAACTCTTTGCAGAGTAGTATGTTGAGTCTTAAAATGGAGGCGCCAAGGATTTTTCTAATACCTATTTCTTTGGTTTTTCGTTCTGTTGTGTAAACTACCAATCCTAAAAGGCCAAGAATGCTTATCAATATACTTAGACCTGCAGCCCATTGTAAAAGCTTCGAGGTACTATTTCCATTCTTGTAGAAAGAGGCCACAGTATCGTCTAAAAAACTAACATTAAATTCTAAGTTTGGATAAATAGCGTCCCACTGTTCCTCAACTTGACTTATTGTTTCCTTGAGATTGTTATTAGGATTAATTACAAAACTGAGTGTGGTAAATGAAGAATAATTCCTTCTGTAATAATCTGGCACAAATGCCATGGACTTAATTTCTAACTTAAGCGAATACTGGTTAAAATCTCGCATGACGCCTACAATAGGATAAGATTTATCATTGACTTTAATTTGCTTGTTAATGGCATCTTTTGGATTTTTTAAACCTAACTCAGTTAATAATGATTCATTAATCACATATTCTCTTATCGTATCGTTGATTGGTTTTCGCCCTGCAAGTAATGGGATATTGTAAAGTTCCAAATAATTAGTATCTCCAAAAAGTTGATTAAAATACATATTGACTTCTCCACTTTCCTGTGCAAAACTGAGTTTACTACCATAAATCTTATACGATGCAGGAGGTGCACTCCCCAGACTAATATCTTTGATTCTAGGATTCTTTTCCAATTCATTTTTCATCAGATACAACTTGTCAATACTTCGGTCTTCATAGGGAAAGTTGAAATGAGCCACTTCTTTAGATTTAAACCCCATGTTTTTGTTCATCATAAAGTTGATTTGCTTTCCCACTAAAAGAGTGGCGATAATAAAGATCTGAGCGATCCCAAATTGAAAAAAGGTCAAGACTTTTCTGAATTTGGATTGATCAGTATTAAAAAAAATTCGACTTTTTAAAACAGATACTGGCTTAAAGCGAGACAGGATCAAGGCCGGATAGATTCCTGAAAAAAGGCTAACCAAAATCAATAATAAAAATAGGCTGATAATCACGTCAGGTTCAAGGATTAAACCATAATCAAACGTAGGTGGAAGAAAATCGCTAAACACTTTGAAGAAAACATAACCCAAGAAAACTGAAACTATACCTGAGATAAATGTCAGCAAAAAGGTTTCTCCTAAAAACTGATAGATAAGTTGTAGCTTGGAGCTTCCCAGTGTTTTACGAATACCGATTTCCTTTGCGCGTTGAGTGGCTTGAGCAGTGTTAAGATTGATGAAATTGATACAACCTAAGGCAAGCAAAAACAAGGCAATCGCGGATAAGTAAATCAATACTGATTTATTAGCAGCTATATTCCCGTAATCAAAAATTCCAAAATCACTAAAATGTAAGTCTTCTAAGGGCTGAAGACTATAGCCCGTTCTATATCCATCTTTGACATATTCTGGGTTTTCGTGCTTTTTGGCTAATTCATCGAGTCTAGAAAGTACATCAGTCATTTTAGACTTCTCATTAAGTAAGACAAACATTTGTGAATTGGAATTTGAGCTTGTCCAGTATTCGCTGGTAACTGTTTCTCTCATATCAGTTTGAACAGCTGTTGGAAGAGAAACAAATTCGTTGAAAATAAGATCGCTATTTTCTTCAAAATCAGTTACAATACCAGAAACGTTAACCTGTGTGGAATCATCATAGGTAATGGTTTTACCCATCATTTCGCTAAGTGATAAGTTGGGGAAGTATTTTTTAGCTTTTTTAAAACTGAGAACCACTGTATTTGCCTGCTTTAATACGCTTTTATTTCCGACTAACCAGTCGTATTCAAAAATTTCAAAATACTGATGATCTGTAAGAATCAATCCTTCTGGATCTTTAAATTCAGAATCATTGACATTCAATTGATAAGGGGTGAATGTGAAAAAAGAAGTTGCCGTCTCTATTCCTGGCATGCCTTCTTTTATAGTTTTTTTAAGTGGAACATTAACACCACTAAAACTGTATTTGCCTTCTGGTGAATCAGAATCTGTTACCAGTCTGTAAATACGATCTTTATTGGGATGAAAATTATCAAAGGAGAAATCATGGTATATCATTAGTCCGATGACAAAAGAAGCACTAAGACCTATGGCTAAACTCACGATATTTATCGCCGAAAACATTTTGTTTTTCCAGATATTTCTCCAGGCGATTTTAAAATAGTTTCGTATCATAATGATTGGTTTTTATTCAGTTCTTAAACTTTTAACGGGGTTGGCAATAGCGGCCTTTATAGCTTGAAAGCTTACAGTAATGATGGCTATAAAAATTACTAGTAGTGCCGCAAAACCAAGGGTTTGCCAACCTACCTGAATGCGGTAAGTAAAATCCCGAAGCCAGATATCCATAAAATACCACCCTAATGGAAGAGCAAAAAGAATAGCAACCCCAACAAGTTTTAGAAAATTTGTGGTCAGTCTAAATGTAATTTGTCTCACGCTGGCACCCAAGACTTTGCGGACCCCAATTTCTTTGGTTCTTGTTTGTGCATTATACGTAGCCAGAGCAAAAAGACCCAAACAAGCGATGAAGATGGAAAGACAGGTAAATACCATGAAAATACTACCTAAACGTTGTTCTTCTTTATAGGACGTCTCGAAGGCATCGTCCATAAAACGATAATCAAAAGGCTGTCCAGGTGCTTTTGATGCCCAGATATTTCCTATACTAGAAAGGACACCTGTAAGGTCAGCCGTCTTTAATTTGATCGCCATATAACCTGTAGACCTATCCATAAATAGGGCCAATGCGCCTATGTCGTCTCTAAGCGATTCATAATGGAAATCTTGAACCACACCTATGATCTTAAAGTATAAAGGTTCGCCCAATTCAACTTCTTGAGTAATTCTAACCCCTAATGCTTCTTCTGCATCTAAACCGAGAGTTTTGAGTGTGGATTCATTTATAATAACCGCTGTTGAGTCTGAGACAAACTGCCCATTGAAGTTCCTTCCGCTTATCAATTTTAAATCAAGTGTATTCAAGTAATGCTCATCTACTTTCCATACTTGGGACTGTATAGCGTATTGTTGATCCATTTTCCCCTCCTGAAAAAAAGAAGTACTCGAGCGTGAAGAGGACACAGGCATAAAGCTACTCACGGTAGCATTTTGAACCGCACTTAAATTTAGTATCTCCTGTCGCAGTGCATTGACTTGGTCCCCAGCTGCATAGGTATCATTGATAATGAGAACCTGTTCCTTATCAAAGCCTAGATCTTTATTCTGTATAAATTTTAACTGTTGAAAAACGACTAGCGTCCCTACTATTAAGAATACGGCTACACCAAACTGAAAAACAACTAAAACACTACGCATGTTCCATTTGCTGTTAGTTTGAAAGCTATTGCCTTTTAAGGTATCAATGGGAGCAAATTTAGAAATCACAAATGCTGGATAACTGCCAGAAATCAATCCAAGAATGATCGTGATCAATATCAGCCACCCATAGAACATAGGGTTTTCAAAAGGAATAGAAATAGCTCGACCAGCCAAGTCATTAAAAAATGGAAGTGCTATGGAGGAAACTAGCACAGCAAGTAACATAGATACAAAAACAACAATTCCTGACTCTGTCAAAAATTGAATGATTAATTGTCCCCGGTTAGAGCCAAGTGTTTTGCGTATGCCAACCTCTTTGGCTCTTTTAAGCGAATGAGCTGTAGAGAGATTCATAAAATTCACACTAGCCAGAAAAATCAAGAAAAAACCGATGAATGAGAGGATGTAAACATTTTGCATATCTCCTACCTTAGACATCTCGACCTTATTGTTCGAGTGCAGATGAATATCCGTTAGCGGTATGCTGTGATATCGTATGTAATTTCCCGAAGCCAAAAAAGATTCCGCAGTCATCCCTGGAAAGGTTCTAGTAGCCCAGGGGAGCACATATTTTTCCAATAGTCCGTCAAGTTGTAATTGGAATTTTTCCATACTGGTATCTGGAGATACTTTGATAAATGTGAAGTAATTATTACCACCCCAGATATCCTCGCGGGAAGCTACATTACCAGCCATAGCCATGAATATCGTATAATCCTTCAGAAAAGAATTTGAAGGCAAATCTTCCATAACACCATTGACTTGATACATTTCTTTATTATTCAGCAAGAGATTTTCACCTACGACATCCACGCTACCAAAATGATTTTCAGCAGCCGTTCTGGTCATGACCAGGGTATTTGGCTTTTCCAGTGCAGTCTTTTTATTACCATGAATAAGTTCAAGATCAAACATCTCTAAAAAAGTAGAGTCGGCATACGTGGTATGAAGCTCTTTGATGTTATCGGTTTTTTGAGTATCTCTAAACAAATTGCTCCCCTGAATTCTAAATCGAGTTGTTTGCTCAACTTCGGGAAAGTCATTTTTTACAGCACCAGCTAAAGGGGCAGCACTTTCAGCACTTTTAATTTCTGCACCACCAAATTTGATTTCCATATCAATTCTATGGATTAGGTCAGAATCGGCAAACATTTCATCATGATTGAGCTCATCATAAACATAAAGCGCGATCAATAAACCACCTGCCATTCCTATAGCAAGACCTAAGGTATTGATGAGTGTAAGAAAAGGCTGATTTTTTAAACCTCTTAGTCCCATTTTAAAATAGTTTCGTATCATTAAGTTTTGTTATTAAAGACCTCACAGATTTTGGAAACCCGTTAGGTCCTACTTTTATTCAGTTCTTAAACTTTTTACAGGATTAGCTATGGCAGCCCGTATAGCTTGAAAGCTGACGGTAATGATGGCAATAACCAGTGTAATTCCTCCCGCCAAGGCAAAAATCCACCAGCTCATAGGGATGCGGTAAACAAAATCTTGAAGCCAGAGATCCATGACATACCATGCCAGTGGAATGGCAATAACAGCTGAGACTGCGACAAGAATTAGAAAATCACTCGACAGCAATTTGGTGACTTGAAAAATGGAAGCGCCAAGTACTTTTCTAATTCCTATTTCACGTTTTTTTAGTTGAGCTGTGTAGGTAGTAATTCCGAACAACCCTAAACAGGACACAAAAATGGCGATGATAGAAAAGTTGTTAAACAAGTCTCCTGTACGTTGATCCTTACGATACATGTTTTCATATTCCGCATTCATAAACGAATATTCAAAGGGATAGTTTGGATTGTAGTCTTTCCATATGGCTTCAACAGCGGCTAGAGTAGAAGATGTATTATTACCATCTATTTTTAAATACACTCTAAAAGAATCGGGTTGATAATAAAGAACAGCAGGGCCAATATTGCTTTTAAAAGATTCAAAATTAAAATCCTCAACAATACCCACGATGGTTCCTTTAGTTTCCCATAACTCAAAGTTTTTGCCAATTGGATCTTCAATTCCCATCAATCTTATGGCAGTTTCATTAAGGATGTAATGTGTAGAATCTTTACTTATACCTTTAAAGTTTTCTCCTTGTAAAAGATTCATTTTGAGGAGAGGAATAAAATTTTCATCAATAGCTATCGGGTTAACAATAAGTTCTGCGTTAGGGTTTTCGCTATCCCAGGCAACATCTCCAGTTGTATTGCCGTTATTTATGATGGAATTGGAAGCAAATGAAACTCCCTTCACTCCTGGTAGGTTTACCAACCTGTTTTTGAGCGTTATAGCTTGCTGTTGCATAGATCCACTCATCCAAAAGTTAAGGACTTGGCTACGATCATAACCTGGGTTTTTGGAAGTCAAATAGTCAAGCTGACGAGCAATGACTATAGTTCCTATAATAAGAATCACAGAAAAAGCAAATTGCACTGTTACCAATACTTTTCTAAAAGTTCCTTTACTTACACCACTCACACGACCTTTTATGGCTTGAAGAGGCTTAAAAGAAGACAACATAAGTGCTGGATAAATAGAGGAGACTATGAGCGTGATTACAAATACTCCAAAAATCAAACCCAATAATTGACTCTGTAAAAAGTCGATTGGCAATTCCTTTCCAGAAACTTCTCTAAAGAAGGGGGCTAGAAGGTAGACCAACCCAACAGCTACAATGGTGGCTAAGCTAAAAAACAGCGTAGATTCTACTAGAAACTGAGTAAACAGGTTTTTCTTATCTGCACCGATGATCTTGCGGATGCTTACTTCTTTACTTCGTTGAAATGCTTTTGCAGTGGACAGGTTGACGTAATTGATACAAGCAATTGATAGAATTATTATCAGCACGATTCCAAAAATTTGCACAGTATTCATCCCTTTGGGAAATCCACCTGGGCTATATAAATTCATTTGTGCTATTGGCTGTAAATAATAAGACTCCTTTACTTTAAACGATTCAGCATTAGGGTCGTTAGTTTGTTGAATATTAGTTAGTTTTCGAGTAACACTTTCAACGTCTTCAGGATTTTGCAATTGCAAATAGGTAATAAAATTGAAATTTCCCCAGTCGGTGTCTAAAGATTTCCAGTAATTACCCTCAGAATATTCTCCTTTTAGGATATCCAATGAGAAAAACATTTCATAATCTACACTAGAATTTTGAGGAAGATCTTCAACCACACCCGTCACCGTAAAGACATCGTCATGATCTGCTTTTAAAGTTTTACCAACAGCTTTGGATGTGCCAAAAAGTTTTTGAGCAGTTGTTTCAGTTAAAACAATTGAGGTTGTACTTCTAAGCAGTTGTTTATGATTTCCATCAACTACCTTTCTTTCAAACATTTCAAAAAATTCGGTATCGACATAAGCCCCTGTCAATTCGAAATCATTTTCCTCAACGCTGTAAATTCTATAAGACCAGTTTTCCTGAACTCGCACTGCGTTTTTAACCTCAGGAATATCAGATTTCGCAAAGGAAGCAACCGGACCTGTAGAAGTTCCCCACGTCTGAAGTTCTCCACCGCTATTAATATTACTGGATACACGGTAGATGTTATCGTGATGAGCTACAAATGAATTGTAACTCAATTCAGATTGAATCCAGATGATAATAAATATCGACATAGAAAGACCGATGGTAAGCCCAGAAAGACTTATGAGGTTATAGAATTTATCTTTCATTAAATTCCGCCATGCGATTTTA
>CAZOAD010000072.1:0-10304 GCA_964577705.1 uncultured Mesohalobacter sp. | reverse complement strand
TGAACTTAATTTGAACCTTCCCCTTCACTTTAAAATCCAAAGTGTCGATCTCTACGTTAGCATCCAGTTCCAAGAAATCCACCTTTTCGGTTTGTTGACTAAAGCAAACGTTTGATAAGAAAATGAGGGAAAGTAAAGTTCTAATCATGCATCAAATTTAAGTTTAAAAACAAAAAGATTGAAAATAATAAGGATAATTTACTTATCTAAACACAGACCAATCCAACTTTAAAGAAAATACATTAGAGTAAAGGGCGAGACTTTGGTCCCCAATATCGGTGAGAGCGTAATCAATTTGGATGCCTTTATACTTAAACCCAACTCCAAAATTGGGTTGAAAGCCTATTTCGGTACCATTGCCGCCCAATTGTTCCAGGTTTTGAAAATTTCCAACACCTCCACGTAAGTAAACCAGATTGATATAGCCTATCTCAAAACCAAAAGCAGGTGTTGCACTCATGCTTCCAGTGGAAATGACATCATTGGTTTGAGCAAATCTCATATCCAGATTTAGAGAAGTCGTCAGATCAAAATCTCTTCGAATGGTTGTGGTTTTTGCAACACCGAATTGAAGTTTAGGTAAGGTGATTTCAGTTGTTTCTGGAGTAGCTTGGTTTTGACCCTCAATCGCATTTTGGATGGTAGCCAACTCAGCATCGTCAAACGTCCAGGTATTGTAAGTTGTGGTAATATCCCGAGCCATTACCCCAAAAGACCAGGATTTCTTTTGAAATTGAATTCCTGCGTCAAATCCAAAGCCCCAGGCGTTGGCAAAATCACCAATAACTCTTCTGATGACTTTCGCATTTACCCCATACGAGAACCCTTCTAAGGGTAAGTTTCTAGCATAAGATAAAGTAAACGCATAATCAGCAGTAGAAAAGAGACTTATACGGTTGTAATCAATATTCCCTTGCTCATCTATAAGTTGAGTAGTGTTTAAAATATCATCTACACCAAATCTTATAACACTAAAACCCACAGCGCTTTTGCTATCTATCGGCATGGCTCCCGCCACATAATTGTAAGTGGCTATGTTGGCAAAGTAGTTAGCATGCATTGCAGAAACCTGGTTGTCTTCCAGATGGACCAGTCCAGCAGGATTCCAGTAACCTGAATTGACATCGCTTGTAGTGGCTGTAACTGCATTGGCCATCCCAAAGGCGGCTGCATCAACTCCTATATTCAAAAACTCGTTAGAATATTTTGCAGTTTGAGATAAAGCAGGAAGTGTAATTACTAGTATGAACAATAAAGTCAACCTCTTCAAAGCGTCAATTATTTTTTAGACAAATATGCTATAATTAATAATATTAAAACTTATTTTGCTTTTTCTTATTGCACAAAACCTCCTACTTTATGTATATATTCAAAAGACAAGTCCCTAATTTTATAACACTGCTCAATTTATTATCAGGTTCTGTTGCTGCAGTTTTCGCTGTACAAGGGGAGTTGAGCATGGCAACTTTGTTTGTTGCTCTAGGGATTTTCTTTGATTTTTTTGATGGTTTGGCGGCTAGAGCTTTACATGTTAAAAGCGACTTAGGGCTGCAACTGGACTCTCTTGCCGATATGGTAACCAGCGGTCTGGTTCCAGGGATAGTGATGTGTCAACTTATTTCAAGATCGCTAAACTCCTCACCTGAAATTAATTTCATGTCCTTGGGGTCCAATTGGATGGTTTTTATAGGACTTATTATTACTTTAGGTTCTGCTTTCAGATTGGCAAAGTTTAATATAGATGAGCGTCAAACCGATAGCTTTATTGGTTTGCCAACGCCTGCCAATGCTCTTTTGATTTTGAGTCTTGGTCTTATCTTAGAGTTTCATCCAGAATCCGTGATAACTTCCTGGATAGACAATACCTATCTTCTTATTTTGCTTTCTGTCATCAGTGTTTTACTACTCAATGCAGAACTAAAATTATTCGCCCTTAAATTCAAAAATTTGAATTTTCTTGAAAACTGGTTTCGCTATTTTATCATCCTGTTCTCTGTAATAACGTTGATCATCTTTCAGTTTGTAGCTATTCCTATAATTATTGTTGTTTACATCCTGTTATCGATCGGGCTTCAAACCAAGTCTTAATTTATTTTCTTCTTTTTGTCACTGCAAATAGAAAGATAAACAAGGCCAAAAAGTTTGAAATTCTAGGGATATAATCTCCAGACTTGACGTAGAAAGTTTCGCCTTCATAAAGTGGCAAATCCTGACTCAAAATTGTTTTTTCATCATAACTTGATTTTTTTAAGACGGATCCATCTTTATCGATAAAACCAGAAATACCAGTATTGGCACTTCTTGCCACTGCTCGTCTGGTCTCAATAGCTCTTAATTTTGCATAGCTCCAGTGTTGAAGATGTCCCTGAGTCTCTCCCCACCAGGCATCATTGGTTATGATAACTAAGGCATTGGCACCGTTTCTAACATAGCCATTTACAAATTCACCGTAAACAGATTCGTAGCAAATGATAGGTGCAATATTGAAACCATTATTCATTTCGAATACCGTCCTTTCTTCCTGGGTAGTCTTCATGGCTACGGTTCCGCCCAAATCTATCATGATGTCACCAAGTAAAGGTTTTAAGGTGGACTGATAGGGGAAGTTTTCAACCCCAACAACCAATTTTGACTTGTGATAAAATTGGTGCTCAGTATCTTTTCGTTCAAAAACTGCACTGTTATAATCATTGAACCAAATTCCATTTCTCAACACATTACTTTGAGATGATACTTCATCTTCGTCCCTGATAATTTGATACATCGATATGCCAAACAGAAGATTAAGCTGTGTATTAGAGCTTAAAAGCTCCTGAGAAAATTGCTTGGCTTGCGATGATCTGTAATTTTTGATATCGATACCTTCAGCAAAAACAGTTTCTGGAGCAATCATAAGTTGTTGCTTATCTTTAAGGAGGGGCTTGGTTAATTCTAATAAGCTTTTGGAAATACCTCCATCATCTGTATTATACTTCTCCGTATAAGGATTGATATTGGGTTGAAGACTTAGCGTTTCAATGCTTTGTTCTGAGCTGGTCTTTGGTTTTATAATAAGACTGATGACAATGGGTATAGCAATTATTGAAATGAACCTAAGCCCAGTTCTAAGAAGAATGCTCGAGTCCTTATGTTGAACATAGAGTAAAATTCCTTTAAAAAGAATAATGTTTGCAATTAATACCCATAGACTTCCGCCGAAGGTCCCTGTATATTCATACCACTGAATCAAGCTTATATCATTGGCAAAAACGTTTCCTAAATTCAACCATGGCCATGAAAACTCCCAACCTAAGTGGAGTTTTTCGAAACTCAACCATAAGGCGACAAAAAAAGAGGAGGCTGCAGTAAAACCCACTCGCTTAGCAACCAGATGGTAAATTAAAAAGACAAGACTCATCAATAAAGAATTAGCTAATATCGCGAAAATTCCTCCAAAAGGGGTGGAAAAATACAACCAGTAGGTTGCGATGACGTTCCAAATCAAAAAAGCGAGATAAGCATGGCCAAATACCTTTAGACCTTTTCTTTTGATATGTTTTTGCCTGATATCAAATTCAGCAAAAAGAAGGGGAACAAAGCCTACAAAACTTAAGGGGCTGAAGCCATATGCAGGCCAACTCAATGCTAATATTAAACCTGAACTTATGGCGAGAATTATATTTTTCAATTTGTTATTTTTTTCAAATTTAATTTAAAAATGAAGGCTTCAAAATAAATTCCTTTAACAAAGCGTCAAAGATGTTCATTTATAAAGATTCATATAGATATCTTTTTATAAATTTGGCATGTCATCCTAAGCCATGAGAACAAACAAAGTCACCCATTTTGAAATATCTGAGAGGAAGGTATTGCTAAGAGTATTTGATGTGGTTTTTGTTTGGTTAGCGCTCTACTTGTCTACTGAAACTTTTTCGTTCACTTACTTCCCATTCAAGTCTAATGTTTGGATCTGGTTAGTGACCTTGGGCTCTTATTTATTATTATTCGGCACTGTCTTTGAAATTTATAATTTACAAAAGGCAGAATCCAGAAAAGCCACAGTTAAAAATGTAGTCTTAACTTCTTTACTGGTTACCTTATTTTTCTTACTTACTCCTGTTTTATCCCCGCCACTTCCAGACAATCGTTTTCAAATTCTTTACTTTTTTGGAATTTTGGTCTCAACCTTATTGTTTTGGAGATTTCTTTACATTGGCTTAATAGCCTCGCCTAGATTTTTTAAGCGGGTCCTAATAGTTGGGGATGATGTGGATATAGACCAGATAGGGGCAGACTTACTCAATAATGATCCAAACTATGAAATTAAGGGATTTGTAAGCTCAAAAGAAAGAACGTCCTCCTCCTTCAAGTCTTACAATCTTAGTGAATTGCAAACCATTATAAACGAACAGAAAATTGGTGAAATTGTTGTAGCAAACTCTATTGATGGCTTGAGTTCAGAATTGTATCAGGTTTTGGTTCCTCTTCTTAAAACAGGATTTCCTATTAAGGCATATGCACATGTTTATGAGGAAATAACCAGTAAAGTCCCTGTCCAATATATCGATAACGACTTTTATTTCTATTTCCCCTTTAGCAGAAGTAATCAAAACAGACTTTATTTGCTTTACCATAGAATTGTAGATATCGCAACTAGCCTTATAGGGTTAATTTTCGGACTTGTTATTCTCCCTTTAATTTTAGTTGGTAATTTGATTGGCAATAGAGGAAGCTTATTTTACAAGCAATTGAGGTTAGGTAAATCTGGTAATGAATTTTATATTATAAAGTTTAGGACCATGGTTAAGAATGCAGAAACAAATGGGGCTCAATTAGCCAGTAAGGATGATGTGAGAATTACAAAATTTGGAAATTTTCTAAGACGAACCCGAATAGATGAAATCCCCCAATTCTTTAATGTTCTAAAGTCGGATATGAGCCTGATAGGGCCCAGGCCAGAACGGCCAGAATTTGTGGAGAGCTTATCTAAAAAAATTCCATTTTATGAAGTTAGACAGGTAATAAAACCTGGTTTGACAGGCTGGGCACAAGTCAATGCCAAATATGCTAATTCCGATGAAGACATGATCGAAAAATTACAGTATGATCTGTACTACATAAAACATAGGAGCGTATTTTTAGATCTTAGGATCATCCTCAAAACCATCAGTACCATTATCTTTTTTAGAGGGCAGTAGTTACTCATCAAAAGCTAAAACATCTTTTGAATTGAAACCAATTTTGATGGTTTTGCCCAACACAGGCTCGTTGGTCACCACGTTGAGGTGTTCACCATTATCCAATTTTAAAAGGAGCTGAGAATGTGTCCCCAAAAATGTTCTTTTTAAGATTTCAGCTTCAGATACGTAATCACAATCTTGATTGACCGTAAGGCTTTCATTTCTTATCGCATGGCAACAGTCTTCTTTCAATGGACATTTGAAGGCGGTTTGTAAGCCTTTGTTGAGTTGAACTGTATTTCCAAATAGAGAAGCAACATAAATGGATTGTGGCTTTTTGTAAAGTGCTGAAGCTTCATCTTTTTGAACCAACCTCCCATTCTGAAGAATTAAAATTTCGTCTGCAACTGCAAGAGCATCTTGGGTATCGTGAGTTACAAAAATAGCTGTGACACCAGTTTTCTTTATGATATTGAAAACCTCATTCCTCAATCGATGCCTCATCATTGCATCGAGATTACTAAAAGGCTCGTCCAAAATCAAAACCGAAGGTTTCGGTGCCAAAGCTCTAGCTAGGGCAACCCGTTGCTGTTGACCTCCAGATAGTTCGTGTGGGTATCTTTTTTCGTAACCTTTTAAACCTACCAGCTCCAGAGTTTGTAAAGCGACGTCTTTCTTAGACTTTGTCTTTTTAATGCCATACACAACATTTTCTAAAACAGATAGGTGAGGGAATAGAGCATATTCTTGAAATACCATTCCGACATCTCTTTTTTCTGGAGCGATATTTTTCTTGATAGACGCCACAAGCTGACTTTCGATATGAATCTCACCAGAGTCTAGTTCTTCAAGTCCTGCTATGAGTCGGATGAGTGTAGTTTTTCCACTTCCGCTTTCTCCAACAACAGCACAGATGTCTCCTTTATTCACATAGAAGGAAACGTCTTCCAAAGCTTTCACTTTACCCTGATCGTAAGATTTTGATAAATGTGATATGTTAAGTGTTGCTTGCATTCTTCAAAAGTAATTTATTTAAAAAAATTGCGGGAACTAAAGCCGTTAATATTATAAGAAGAGAAGGAAGAGCTGCAGAGCTTACCATCTCGTCACTAGCGTATTCAAAAGCTTTGACGGCAAGCGTGTTCACATCGTAGGGTTTCATGATTAAGGTGAGCGGTAATTCTTTGAGTATATCGATAAAAACCAATATAAAAGCGCTCAAAAGTCCAGCTCTGATCAAAGGAAATTCGATTTTGAAAAAAGTTCTGAAGTTCCCTTTTCCCAACATTTTAGAGGAATCAGATAAGCTTCTGTCTATTTTAAGACTGGACGATTCTAAAGGTTGGTAAGCTACAGCAAGAAATCTCACCACATAAGCATAGACCAAAGCAATTAAGGTAGCATTCAAAATCAATTCTGATGTGATATGTTTTTCAATGAGCCATTTATCCACATATAAACTGGGTACTAAAACACCGATAGCAATTATGATTCCTGGAATGGCATAGCCTAAAACTCCCAGTTTTGAACTCGTTTTAAGCAATTCAATTTTATTCCATTTTGTAAAAAAGAGGAGGAGTAAAGCAACCAAAACCGTTATTGAAGCTGCTAAAAAAGCAATACCAAAACTCTCGAGGGTAATAAAAATGAATTCATCGTTCCAAACGTTTGAAAAGGTCTGTTCTGCCCAGATTAGAAGTTGAATTACAGGGAGTATAAATCCAAGAATTACGGGTAGAAAACAAATTATACTGAACCAAATCTGGTGACTCCTTTTTGGTTTTAGCCTTGAATAGAAATTCTGTTTTGAAGTTTTTGCCGAGGTGAAATTTAAATGTCGACGTTGCCATTTTTCAAAAAGAATAAGACCAAAAACGATGACCAATAATATCGCTGACAGGTAAATGGCGGTCTCAGGCTCGCCCAGTGAAAACCACGATCTAAAAATTCCAGTTGTAAATGTACTCACGCCATAGTAGCTCGCTGCACCGTAGTCGTTCAAAACTTCCATTAACACTAAAACAAGCCCAGCAATTACGGCTGGTCTGGCAAGAGGAAAAATAAGTTTAAAGAAGGATTTAAATTCGCTTATCCCTAGCATTCTGGAGGCTTCAAGTAAATTTGTTGCTTGAGCCAAAAAAAAAGTTCTACTACTCACGTAGACGTAGGGGAAAAGTGAAATACTTAAGACAAAAGATAGTCCGTAAATATTCATAAAATCAATCCTGAAACCTTCAAAACCAAAAGCATCTATCAGCCTTGAAAAAAGGCCTGAATAACCAAAAACTCCAGTATAGGCATAGGCCATAATGTAGGCAGGTACAGATAAAGGTAAGATAAGCAGCCATTCTAGTTGCTTTCTAAACGGAAAATGAAACCTTGAGACCAGCCAGGCGGTTGTTACACCAAATAGTATGACTATAATTGAACAAAATAAAGCTAATAGCAGCGAATTCTTTAAGTAGTCGAACAAAACATAATCTACGATATGCCCCCAGCTTTCACCTGGACCATCAAATAATTTGAGGCCAATTGTGAGAATTGGAATGGCAACTGCAGCTAGTATAATCAACAACAAAAGAGACCATCGGTTGAGGTCTCTTTTGAACTTGAAAAATCTATGCTTAATGTTCAATTAATTTTATTTCCAGCCTACTTTATCAAAAATGATAACGGCTTCTTTATTGTACTTGCCTAGTTCGTTTAGAGATAATTTATCTTCCTTAAAGTCTCCCCATCCTTTTAAAATATCTGAAGGCTCAACATTTGGATTGACAGGATATTCATAATTTGAACCTGCAAATATATTCTGAGCTTCTTCTTTCAGAAGGAACTCAATAAATTGTATGGCGTTTTCTTTATTCGGTGAGTACTTCGCAACGCCAATACCACTCACGTTGATGTGTGTTCCTGTAGTTTCTTGATTTGGAAAAAAGATATTCACACTTTTACCAGCTTCAAGTTCACTTTCATCTTCAGAGTTTAAGAGTTTGCCAATATAATAAGTATTGACGATCGCCAGATCTCCTTCAGCATTAGCAACTGCTTTTACCTGGTCTCTGTCATTACCTTTTGGAGATCTTGCCATATTATCGACGACACCCTGTGCCCAATTTTCAGCAAACTCATTTCCTTTATTAGCAATGATTGAAGCTAAAAGCGATTGATTATAGATATTGGAAGAACTTCTTACCAGAATTTTTTCGTTCCAATCTTCAGAAGTTAAATTTTCATAGGTAGATAATTCAGTTGAATCGACTCTGTCTTTTGAATAGGCAATAACTCTGGCTCTTTTGGTTAAACTCACCCATTGTCCGTCTTCATCTCTTAAGTGCTTAGGAACAATAGAGTCGACAAGTTGAGAAGAGAAAGATTGAAGCAAGTCTTGTGATTTTGCTCTGTATAATCGACCAGCATCCACAGTTATTAGAACATCAGCAGGAGACTGTTCCCCTTCCAAACTCATCTTTTGAATAAGTTCATCTGCACTCGCATTTACGATATTAAGTTTGATGTCCGTTTCTTCTTCAAATCGTTTGAAAAGCTCTTGATCGGACTCGTAGTGTCTATGGGTGTAAACAGTTAGTTCTTTAGAATCTTCAGTTTTTTTATCGGACTTACAACCGAACGCTATAACTGAAATAAATAATAAATAGATAATAGATCTCATGATTTTAATTTTTTTTCAAATTTAAACATCTCATCTTATTTAGACTTATTATTAATAATATTTTTTGTAAAAAAAAATGGTCTCCGATAAGAGACCATTTAGCAGTTCAAATAAATAATTTACATCGCAGCAACGTGCTTAGTCAATTGAGACTTAAGATTTGCAGCTTTGTTATTGTGTATAATATTTTTCTTAGCAAGCTTATCGATCATAGAAATGATCTCAGGAAGGCTTTTAGTCGCTTCAGCTTTGTCTTCTGTAGCTTTTAACCTTCTGATGGCATTACGAGCCGTCTTGTGTTGGTAACGATTTCTTAAGCGTTTTGCTTCGTTACTTCTGATTCTTTTTAATGCTGATTTATGATTAGCCATAACTTTCTGAATATAAAATTTTAATAGTAGTCCGTAGGGGAATCGAACCCCTGTTACCAGGATGAAAACCTGGCGTCCTAACCCCTAGACGAACGGACCATTAAATTTGCGAGTGCAAAAATAACCAATTATTTAAATTGCACAAATCTTTTGTTCGAAAAAATTAATAAGCTTTTGCAAATAAAACCCGTCTAGACGAATTGTTACCTGTAAGCACGCATTTTCCACTTTCTTTTTCACCTTCCAAAGGAATACATCGAATCGTTGCTTTTGTTAATTCTTTTATTTTTTCTTCGGTTTCTGCTGTTCCATCCCAATGTGCAGAGATAAATCCACCTTTGGAATTTAAAGTTTCTTTGAATTCCTCAAAAGTATCAACATTAGTGATATGAGAATCTCTAAATGTCTTAGCTTTTGTAAATAATTCATTTTGAATGTCCACTAGTAATTGTTCAACTAGGTTTTCCAAGCCCTCTTGATTTTCGAAAGACTTAGAAAGTGTATCCCGTCTGGCAAGCTCCACGCTTCCCTTTTCCAAATCTTTTGGTCCAATGGTAATTCTTAATGGAATCCCTTTCAATTCATATTCAGCAAACTTCCAGCCAGGCTTATGGGTAGTTCGGTTATCGAATTTAACTCTGATTCCTTTAGACCTTAACGCCTCTGCTATAGCATTTGCTTTTTCTGAAACTTGACTTAATTGTTCGTCATTTTTAAATATAGGAACTATCACTACTTGTATAGGTGCCAGGTTTGGAGGTAGGACCAAACCATTATCATCTGAATGTGTCATCACTAAGGCGCCCATCAGTCTGGTGGAGACGCCCCAACTAGTTGCCCAGACGTATTCCTGTTTTCCCTGATCTGAGGTGAATTTGACGTCAAAGGCCTTGGCAAAGTTCTCTCCTAAAAAGTGAGAAGTTCCCGCTTGTAATGCTTTTCCATCTTGCATCAAAGCTTCGATGCAATAGGTTTCCAGGGCTCCGGCAAATCTTTCACTTTCCGACTTTAAACCTTCTATAACTGGCATGGCCAAAAAGTTTTCGGCAAAATCTGCGTACAGGGCGTTGATAAGTTCTGCTTCTTCTATGGCTTCTTTTTTGG
>CAZOAD010000071.1:0-10393 GCA_964577705.1 uncultured Mesohalobacter sp. | reverse complement strand
TGAGAGTTAAAAGTAACAGGAAATAAGCGTCAGTTTTGCTTTTGAATTTCATGAATAGATTTTACAATTAATTGGATTAATATAAAATTACAATTTATTTTTTGATAATCTTTTTAGAAATAGATTTTCCATCCAAAGTTTCTGTTCTTAAGATGTAAACTCCCTGCTCTACATCTGAAACATCTACGATATTTGATTGTATCACTTTGATCAATTTACCATTGCTACTGTATAGACTGGCTGACTTAAAATTAGGTAAACTAATAGTGAGATGGTCTCTAGCAGGGTTGGGGGAAAGAATAAGTTGTTGGGCAGTAGTGAAGTCTGAAGCGCCAAGAGAGCCTTGAAATTCTATTGCACCCATGTCAACGGTATTATTATCTATTCTTGGATTTCCAAGGATGTCTACTTCTGGAAATGTGAAATCCGTTATGTTCTCCGTTCCAGAATCAATACAAGGTGAAGTCTCTTCCAGTCCAAAATCATCAGTTTCAACATTTAAAAATTGAGCAGATGAGCCAATGAGGTTATTGGAGAGATCAGTAACATTTGCAGGAAAGCTGCTGTCATCGGTTAAGCTATGACTCATTTCAATAGTAGCACCTCCTGGTGCACTGGTCGCAAAATTCAATTCATTATTTTGGATGATAGAATTATATATAAACGTATTGGCGCCTGTCTCTACTCTTATGCCTTGTCTATTTCCATAAATCGTGTTATTGACTAAAATATGATTACCGCCAGTAGTTGTATAAATCCCAAAATCATCATTGTTATAAATTAAATTACCGAAAAGGAAAACCGTTGAGTTGGAAGAGCGTATAGCAGATACAGATCCAGAGGTAATGAATGAATTATTATAAAAACTATTATTTATTCCATTGACCGTAGACTCTACAATAGTGACTCCATTGGATCCATTCTCAAAAAATGAATTATTTGAAAAATCAAATGAAGTTCCTGCTTCTCTGATGGACAGACCATTCGTGTTATTATTTCTGAATTGGTTGTTGGCTATGTTCATACTGCTTCTGAAGACGTTTAGTCCTCCGTTGAAAGAGACAACCGAAGTGATTCCTGAAACATTTCGGGTTTCTCTAGCATACTCGATAATACAATGCTCCATTGAGGAATTGCTATTCGCATTCTCATCGATGAGGATGGCTCCCCAAAATCCGGTAGTGTTTCTGGTAAATAAGATCGGAAGAGCTTCAGTTCCATTCGCAATTAGGCTTCCCTGAACTCTCAAAACACCAACATTTCCAGACGTGTATTCAAATACAGAAATTGAAGATCCCGCACTTGACTTCAATCTGACTTCCACACCTGGTTCTATGACTAATGTTTCATTTTCGGGTATAATGGCTCTGCCTTCCAAAAGGTAAGGAGAGTTATCGAGGGTCCAGTTACCGCTAACAGTTTCATTGTCTGCAATGGTAGTTTGACCATTTCCAGTTTGGTATAAAGTGATTAGGGCAAGAAGCAGAAGTAAATATTTTTTCATTCTCAAAAGGTGTTAAAGCATAAAGTTAATATTCATAATTAAATCATAAAGCAAAAGTATTATAACCAAACTTAATTTTCATATTTTTTTGTAGCTTCAAAATGTTAAGGATTAGGGATGAATTAAAGTTTCAAATTAATTTTTGATCCCAATGAGAAATGCTGTAAACTATAATAGAAGCTGCTGTAAATTTGATAACACCATTGCTCTTTTGGATACCTCAATGTCCGGCAAATGGTGATCCAAAGAGGCCTACAGCTAATTCTGCCCAGACCAGAAAAAAGATACAGCCAACAAGGAATAATAGCAATAAGCGGTTTTTTAAACTTTTAAAGTGTCTTAAAACAAATTCAACAGCCAATGCACAGACCAGTAATAAGCTTCCCATAATAATAAAGTCGGCTAGGCTCCAGTGGACTTCATCACTTAGCTGCATCGCTATAAAAGGAATTAATAACAGGATGGGGATAAACAAAAAATAGGAGTGACGTTTTAAGATCATGAGCTGATGCTAATTTGGTTATTTTTTACTTTTGAGAAATATGGAGACTATAGCAGTGGTCGCAAGACCCATCACAAACGCCCAGATGGTACTTGTAAGGATGTAGTTTTCCAGGTTAAATTCGGCTTCTGCTTGCTCCACACTTTTGTAATACCCACTTTCTACAGAGTAAGTGATTACGTTTGTAAAGTAGTCTGGGGTGATCACTTCAGAAATGATATACTGAGTTAACGGACTAAATGCCGTAATGATAAGCGTTATGATAAGACCAGATTTGAACAGTTGTGAGTAGCTTGCACTTCCAGAATAGGCGTTTTTTCGTTTGTCTTTAAGTGCTAACACGTAGATGACAATTGCTACAATAGCATATAGCATGGTGATGTACTGATGGAGATCAATATGTTCATCATGCAGACCTAGCAGCCTTTCCAGTAGCATCCATAACAGCAGTGAAAGGATGAAAATAAGCGCCCATCTGATTTCGATTTTCAATTTCATCTTAACAGTTTAAATCTAATTTAATAAATTATTAAGAAATTTGAAGCGAAAACCTGATTATATTTTTAAAGATCTGTTTTAGTGAAATCGTGTTTTTTGTTCCCTGTATTTAAGGTAGTCTTGGGCTCGAACATCAGTACTTTGATTCATCTATACCAATAGGTTTATGGGCTGTGCCTTTGGGAATAACAACCATCTCGCCAGCCTTTAGATCCCGGGTTTTGTCTTTGAGTTCTATTTTGATTTCACCTTCAATCACCAGAAATAATTCATCTTCCTCCTCGTGCTGATGAGGAATAAATTCTCCTTTAAATTTTGCAATCTTGACCAGTTGATTGTTAAGTTCCCCAATAATCTTGGGAGACCAGACTTCAGAAAAACAATCGAATTTTTCTTTCAGGTTAATGGTTTTAATAGCCATGATTTGAGTTGTTTTGGTGTTAACGATCCATATTAAAACTGGTAAAACTTAAGCAGGAGTAATGTAGGGAAGAAGAAAATTTAGGGCTTTAAGTGTAATTCCAAGTTGGACATGCCAGGAGGGGCGTCGTCTCCTAAATTTAAACTGAGGATTAGCTTTTCTTTGGTAATGGATTTGACCTGAAATTTTACATTCCCATTTGCTTCAAGTTCTACGCTGTTGTTTTTTGTATCGTAAGTCCAGGTTCCGCTTTGGCTATCCTCGCTATCTGTTTTAATAACCTGGTAGGTTCCATTTTTATCAAATAGAAGGTCAAAATCGGTTGCTCCTGGGATCTGTTCAATTTTCATTTCTCCCATTTTTGCATATTCAACTTGCCACCGTTTGCATAAAACCGATTCCAGCTTAGAGGGTTTTAAAGTGATTTCTTGAGCTTTTACAGAAAATTGACAGCTTATGATAAGCGCAAAAACTACAGCGATTTTTTTCATTGGAAGTGTTTAGAAGCTAACTGCCAAATTCGATTTTTATTGCTTTTAAGCTTCTATAAATCCTAAGAAACATCAATCAAAAAATCAATTTCTATTCAAAAATAGTTTCATCACCATCTCCTTAATAAAATAATAAACCCCAAGGTCAATACCAGTTCAAGTTTTACCGTTTTTACGAATAACCTTTTCTAAATGACTAAAACTCTCGACTTAACAATGCATTTCCAACTGTATTAGTCAGTGCCAATTACCATACTGATTGGCAGATGATCGGAACCGATGGAGCTGCCAGTGGCTCTATGAACCACCTGAACCTGATCTGATACCAAACAATGATCTAATGTCGTTTGAAACACACCAAAGCCAGCTGGCCAGGTGGGTAAAAGTCCAAAACCTGTTCTACTGTCCTTAATGCCATCCTGGACCAAAGCTCTAAAATGATTTGAAAACGAAGAGGTATTGAAATCTCCAATCACCAGAAAGCGATCAGCAAATTCTGACTTTCTTTTAAAGATGTTTTGAAGCTGTTGGTTTCTGCTCTGAAATGTGGCTTGATCGATAGGAGGAAGAGGATGAGTGGCAATTAGGGTATACGTTTTTTTGTTAATTCTTAACTCACTTACAATCGAAGGTTTGTCATTAGCATTAAAATCTATGATTTTGCTGGTCATTTCAAATTTGCTCACCACAGCAATTCCGAAATTATCGATTCTCTCATGTATCTGTTGAAAAGGGTAATCCTGAAGGACAGGGCTCAACTCCAGATTCCATTTTGGCGTTAGCTCCAATAAAACAAGAATATCTGGATTTTCTTGCTCGATGTACTGGAGAACTAGATCTGTTTCAGAATTACTGGATAATAAGTTGAGGCTGGCTATTTTGAAGGTAGGTCCAAGGGCGGGGGCATCTTCCTTCGCATTGAAGTAATAAGGAGCTATAAAGTAGGCATTCCATAAAATAGAGGTGAGAAGAAGACTAATGGCCAGGGCTTTAGTTTTGAAAACCAAAACAGACAGGGTGAGTAAAATTAAAGCAATAACGAGGTATTGAACTTTAAAATGTGCAAATAGATCTAGAAACCAGTACTCTGAAAACAGATTTGGAAGAAGAGATGCACAGGTTACAGCACTAATTCCAAACCAGATGATGTTTTTGAGTAAGGATTTTTTCATTTTAACTTCCAGATGACTAAGATATGATCTGAGTACACAACTTCACTCGCTGTAAAGCCTTGTGACTCCATATTGGATCTTGTGGACTCCGCATCAGCCATCAACAATTCGGTTGATGATCTCATACTCCCGTTCTGGATATGTCCATGATTTATGTGTTGGATGCCATCTATTTCTACATTTGCAGCTTCAGCAATCAACTTTGCTTTGCTATAAGCGTTGGCTGTAGCGAGTTTTATGATGTCATTTTGCACCTTGGCTTTTAGATCTTCAGAAAGCTTAAAGTTGAAATTCAAACTAAACTCCTGATTACTGCTTGAGAATTGATTCAGAAGTTTTGCAATATTCTCTTTATCGTTTTTGAACTCAAGCTGCAGGCGTTGCGAAGCAACATAGCCACTGTCAATCGATTTGTTATCCCGGTAAATTCTATTTTTTCTAACGTCAAAATTAGTGGTTTTGATGGTAGATTCTTGGTAACCGATTTGCTTAAGCTGTTGAGTTAACTCCCGAGACTTTTTATTTAAGCCTTCAATAGACTGGCTAAAGGCTTTTCCAATATGACTGATGTCCAGGTTCAATATCCCCACATCCGGACTTACAGACATTTGAGCAGTTCCTACGATTTCTAGGGTGCTGTCATTAGTTGTTGTTTGGGAGTAGCTGATAAAGCTGGTGATAAAAAAACATAAGAGAACTATTTTTTTCATAACGAGTTGGTTTAAGTAGATTAGTACTAATTTATGAGTTAAACCTTAAGAAATTATCGAGCCAAACTGGATTTTGCACTCAAGTTTTTATGTAAAGTAAACAAAATAAAGTAGCAATGGAACTGTAAGCTAATTCAAACTTAAGCAGTTTTAGTTCAATACTCAAGACAATTCAAACCTTCTTCAGGATAGAAAATCATAAGCTCCAGCCCACTGTTGTTTGAAGCACATAATCTGTTTCCTTTCCCTCTAAGACGGGCTGATTGTCGTAGTTTAAGCTTACCCCAAAATTGATAAAAAAATCTAAGGGTAAATCATACTTTAAATCGAAGTTGAAGTCGGTTCTCCATCTCCCAGACTCTGTCAAGCTTGGATACACAACAATCCTGCTTAGCAAATTCAAATCTCCTATGTTATATAGGTTCGCTTCAGTGCCCAAGAAGGCTTCGGCGCTTTCTTTTTGTAAATCCAGACCTTGATTGCTGAAACTTTCGTAGTTTAAAGTAATGCCGGTTTGTAGTCCCCAATACAGAGCGTTGGTTTGGATCAAATACCTTCCAAATCCCGCTTTGCCCAGCGTTCTTAAATTGATATTCTGAGCTGTATTCGATAACCAGTTAACTTCCCCTACCAAAAACCATTTCCTTTTTAAAAAGTAATTGTATACCATATTAGCATCCAGTCGCTCGGTAGATGGTACGTTGTCCTGAGAAGAAATAATATGATTGTAACGGCTAGAACCCGACCAGCGTTTGCCTCTGTATTGTAGGTGACTTCTTACGCTGTACTGCGATAAAGTATTGGCTTTGGTAAAGTTATAACCCACACTAAGCGAAGCATTAATATTTCTCCAAAACTCTGGCTTAATTTGTTTTAAATACACAATCTTACTCATGCTGGTTGCAGCTAAAGTTCCATTTTCATTCAGGATTTCAAGACGGTCTGAATTGCCGGATAAAAATCCATTAAAACGTTCACCAGATTGTAAGGTCACTACAAATTTCGTTGTTGTTTTTAGCTGCTTAATTTTATCCCATTTGATTTTAAAATCATCATCGCTATAATCGGTGCTGAGGGTAGCACTATTTTGCTTCATCTCTTTGAGCTCACCAACCATTGTATTCCCATTGCTAAGTACCAGAGAATCGGACTGTGCTGAAACTAAATTTGGAAGGAATAAGACAATTAGAATAACAATCACTACAGAATAGGGATGGGGTTCTAAAATTCTATAGGCTTGATGCATAGGAAATAGACTTGAGTACTGGTTTTTTATAAAATTGAATCACAATCGAAATAAATTCTAAAGTAGACCGATACGCTAAAGGCTCTAGAGTTGATTTTTTATCACTTCCCCATTTTTAAGAATCAATACAATATTATTTTTATCCTTAAATAGCTCTAAATTTTTTAGGGGATTTCCATCCACTATTAAAATATCAGCTAAAGCGCCTTCTTCAATGACACCTAGTTGACCAGTGTATGGACTTCTTTTACCCGACATAGCCAGGAGACTTGCATTGTTGGAGGTAGCCATTTTTAAAATTTCAAAATTGCTGAACCAGCGTTTCATTTTCAATAGTTGTAGATGAGGTTGGTCTGCCTTAGCTTTATTGAAAAGCACATCCGTTCCATAGGCAATTTTCATGTTGTATTTTTTGGCAAGTGCAAAGGCATTGTCTGTGCCTTGATACATCTCTAATTGCTTGGCGCGACTTTCAGGATTTAATCCGCTTGTGTTACCTTCGTCTGTAAATGGCTGTAAGCTCCAGGTAATCCCTTTTTCAACCATGAGTTTGACAGTCTCCTCATCGATGAGTTGCCCGTGGTCAATACATTTCACTCCTGCTTCTATAGCTTGTTGAATAGCTCGTGGAGTATAAGCGTGAACAGTCACATAGGTTCCCCAATTTTCGGCAGCTTCTACAGCGGCTTCCAGTTCTTTTAGGGTATATTGTGTGACATCCAAGGGGTCGTAAACCGAAGATACACCACCACCTGCCATCAGTTTAATCTGACTGGCACCTTTCATGAGTTGTTCTCTGACTTTTAGACGAACGGCGTCTGGACTATCTGCAATGGCCGCAGCATTGATTTTCTCTCCATAGGATAAGCCATTGCTTGGATCTGAAGGAATATCATTGGGCAACCTGAAGTCTCCATGACCTCCTGTTTGCGAAATAAAGGCACCAGAGGGCCAAATTCTTGGGCCTTTAGTCACCCCTTTATCAATAGCTTGTTTGAGTCCAAAAACAGGACCTCCCAGATCTCTAACGCTGGTAAATCCATTCATCAAAAGGTTCTCGGCGTTCTTGCTTGCGACCAGGTTAACGAAGCCAATATCGGCCGTTAGCAAAACCACTTGTGATAAACTCGCAAACATGATATGGTAATGGGCGTCGATAAGTCCTGGCATCAAAAATTTACCCTTACCATCTATAACTGTCGTTGTGCTTTGATCTACAGATATGGATTTGCTCGAGATCTTACTTATTTTGTTATCCGTTATAAGGACATTACCCTTCCTGGTTTTTTCTACTTTACCATCGAAGATGTCCACATTGGTAATTAAGGTCTGTTGCTGGGCGACTAGAACTTGAAGACTGAATAAAAACATAAAAAGGTATAGGAATGCTCTCATCTTAAATTTTTTAAGAAAAATAATGTTTTTTTTCAAATCCTTCTCATTAATAACTATAAAACTGTATTAGATAATCTAATTAATTAAGATAGAAATTGAATACACCGCAAACTTCTAAATTGAGTAGGGTTAGACGAGTTTGTTTATTGACTGTGAACTAATTGCCTAAGTACACACTTGCACCATTATTAAAGCTAATACAAGGTTTAAAATCATTTTTACAATCATTAAAAATGGATATGATGAAGTGTCCATCTACCTGATTGAGGATTTTTTGAAATCAATTCATTGTAGCTAAGGGATTCATATTGCTTTAAGCAATTTAAATGGAGAGGAAGTAAATTGTAACGGATTTCACAAAGCAATGCAGTTTCAATTTCGATTACGAATAAGCATATATCATCAATGACTTTCTAAACCTCTTATGGTGTTTACAATAAACAAATGTTCTAGATATAGCATTTTGAAAATAAATATTAGTTGTTTTTAATGAATTTGTAAAACGGAAGATTAAACTTATTAAATGTTTCTTTACAGGTAAGGAGTAGGCTAGTGAAACTGCTATTGAGAATCACATATTAGTCACAACTACCTTTATATCTGATCACTAGAATACTGAGTCAGGTTTTCCAGGTCCTTTTTTACCTTATACTTCCAGCCGGAAAGCTTGGAATAATTTTTACCAAAGTTGGTTTCCATTTCCAAATTAAATATATCGGTTTCATATTTGGTATAAATCTCCGAATAAAGATTTTCTGCAAATTTGATCCATTCCTTAGACGTATCTATTCCAGCTTCATCAAAGGTTTTTCTCATTTGTCTGGCGTATACTTCTAGCAGATCAAACTTTATCTGATTATACTCCAGTAAATTCTCATCTTTTTTGAGTGGTTGTACGTAAGAACAATCAAATATGAATTTGGGATTGATGATCACTTTTCTTTGGTTATCTTCTGCTAAATCGTTGAATTGAGCATGCACATAGCCACAAAATGAAGACGTTGGTTGCACCTGTGGGGCAGCTTTAAAATAAGACCATTGCAGAGGATGATTTTCACTCCAAATCAATTCATTTTGATAAGCTTCAATCTCATTTAATTTATAAATGTCAAATGCTATACGATGACAGGTAGACCAGTTATCAGGTACTTTATGACTGGTGATTTTTACAGCGTTGCCTCCAAGACTGCGAGCCTTTTCTTTAGCCATAAATAGAAGGCGTTCATAAGAGCAGTCTAAAGCTAAACCTCCATCTGTAATTTTAAAAGAACCTATTCTTGTATCTATATTGGAGGATTCAATGGTTTTTAATTCGTTGATAACCACAACAGTTTCGGTGTTGGATAAGGGGGGAAGAGAAAGTTGTTCCGATCCTACCATTTTTAATTTAGGTGAACAGCTAAAACTTAAGATAGAAAGCAGAAGAATGAAAATAATCTTATTCATGAGTAGTGGCTAAAAACTACACAAATATAGTATCAAAGATTTTAAATAGTAAATTTTTTTAGTTTTAAGTCAATTTGATTAAAGTTGTCAATTTAACTAATTTATACCGGCGACTCTGCTTATGAGGTTTAAGTTTTGGAGAGGTGATACACCAACAATTCCTTGCTTACACCTCAAGCTGGATTTACTACCCAAGTCACCTACATCTATTTCTAAACCCTTAGTTTTGCCTTTTAATACCTTTTGAAATCTGTTTATGGAGATAGACCAATTTATCTACTGCCTGGAGGCCGTTCAAGATGTGGAACTTGCGGAAACGACCGAGGTGGTCCACATCCTGGAAAATATGGCTTTGACTCAGGACTTGCCCAGCATTTATAAGACCTGCGACACCATGGAAGGACTGGAGGAGAGCCTCAACTTTTTAGTCTACGAAGACCATCATTTTAAAGACTACGAACTCATTTATCTGGTTCTTCCCGGAGAGGCCAATAATATATTGATTAACGGGTACTACTACAGCATAGAAGAACTGGCCGAACTCTTTGAAGGCCAACTCAAAGGAAAAGTGATTCACTTTGCTAACCGTAAGGCACTGGACCTTACCGACGAAGAGTCACAGTATTTTCTGGATGTGACCGGAGCACGAGCTGTTTCTGGCTACGGTTTTCCTTCCTCAAGCACTTCCAGTGCGCATACCATAGACCGCGTGTTTTTTAGTTTGTTTTACGAGAACGATGATCTTAAGGACGTGGTGGAAGCGCTATTTCAAAAGCACTATAAACTCTGTAAGTTGCTGGACTTTAGATTGTATTATTAAAAGCGGTGGGAGAAGACGATCATGATATTTTAATAATGATTCATAAGTGCAAAAACAAGAGTAGCATTGTTTAAGTTACCTTATTTTCAGCTGGCATGGTGAATTCAAAAAAGGTTCGCTCATCGGTAGAACTCACCTGCAATTGCCCGCCGTGGGCTTTGGCGATTTCTGAAGAAATGTACAACCCA
>CAZOAD010000070.1:2557-10949 GCA_964577705.1 uncultured Mesohalobacter sp. | reverse complement strand
CTCACGACCTGCCTTTGCCAAGGAAACGCAGGCAGGCTCACGACTCACGACTCACGACTCACGACTCATATTCCACGTCTAATTACAAGTTAAAACCTTACTAAACATAAGCTTACCTAGCTTTATCTGGCTATTTTTAAAGTAAAATTGAAGGTATGCGAGTTTTAATTACAGGAGCAACAGGCTTAGTGGGACAGGCGCTAGTCGATTTGTTTCATGACCATGGCGTAGACGTCAATTACTTAACCACCAGCCGATCTAAAATTGAAGCTCAGCCCAATTACCAGGGGTTTTACTGGAATCCTACCACTTCTGAAATTGCTCCCGAGTGCTTTGAGGGAGTCTCCACAATTATAAACCTTGCTGGCGCTACTGTGGCCAAACGTTGGACTTCTTCCTATAAAAAGGAAATTTTGAGCAGTAGGATTGATAGTTTAAGGACTCTGAAGTCTGCTTTAAGTAAAACTGAACATCAGGTAGAGCATCTCATTTCTGCCAGTGCAGTGGGTTTGTATCAGGACTCGTTAACTAAATTTCACGAGGAGGAAGACTTCGATCAAGGAGAGAATTTTTTAGCTGATGTTGTTGAACAATGGGAAGCAGCAGCTGATGAACTAGGCAGCCTTGGTCTTGAAATTACCAAAATCAGAATAGGTGTTGTTTTGGCAGAAAATGGTGGTGCCCTCGAAAAAATCAAAGATCCGATTCAGAACTACATCGGTGCACCCTTAGGTAGTGGGAAACAATGGCAATCCTGGATTCACATTTTAGATTTGGCCAGGCTCTTTTACCATGTGATGGAAAAACGACTCGAAGGTGTTTTTAATGCCGTTTCTCCAAACCCGGTAACTAACAAGGAACTGACAGAATGTATTGCAGAACGCCTGGAGAAGCCCTTAATATTACCCAATGTTCCTGGTTTTGTGCTTAAACTGATGCTTGGTGAAATGTCTAGTATTGCCTTAGGAAGTCAGCTGGTGAGCTCCAAAAAGATACTTTCTACCGGGTTTCAATTTAGATATGCTCAACTCAAACCCGCCATTTCAGATTTGCTGTAATTGTCTTAAGTAAGCAAATGTTTCTTATTTTTGAGTAGATTTTACGTTATGAAATTGATTTTATCTTTAGTTATCAGCTTAGTTATGTCTCAAGCCTTCAGTCAAAAATCCATTAGTTATTTAGCCCTAGGTGATTCTTATACCATCGGTGAAAAGGTTGAGGAAGATAAGTCATGGCCTTTTCAATTAAGCACCTACCTCACCTCTGAAGGCTTTCAAGTGCAAGACCCAGAAATTATTGCCGTGACAGGCTGGAGAACCGATGAACTTAAAGATTCTATTGTTTCACAGAATTATATGCCCAACTCGTTTGATTTGGTCTCTCTATTGATTGGAGTGAATAATCAATATCAGAAAAAGCCTTTTAAGCAATTTAAAACCGAATTTGAAGACTTATTGAAAACAGCTATTTCTCTATGTTCGAATGGGAAGAAAGGAGTCTTTATCGTTGGTATTCCAGATTATAGCTTATCCAAATTTGCGCAGGATAAAAAACTAAAAAAGGTGTCTTCCCAATTGAAACGCTACAACCGTTTTATTCAAAAAATGAGTCAACGCCATGGCATCGCTTTTTATCCGCTTCAGACATTGAGCAAACCTTTACATGAAAACAAAAACATGTTAGCTGAAGATTTACTGCATCCTAGTGGTAAACAGTATAAAGTATGGGTAGATAGTTTTAAGGAAAATGTAGCTCAACAAATAAAGTCCTTTTGACATGCAAGAAGCCTTTCTTCATAGCCTATGGAAGTATAAAAAGCTGGACATGAACCGGCTTGAAACCACGCGCGGAGAAAAGCTTCAAATCCTACAAACAGGTGCTCACAATGAAAATGAATCGGGACCTGATTTTTTTAAAGCCGAAATTATTATCGGCGATCAGCATTGGGTAGGAAATCTTGAAATCCATCTGAAATCCTCAGACTGGTATGCGCACCATCACGAAAAAGATCCAGCCTATGCTAATGTAATTCTGCATGTGGTTTGGGAAGATGACGTAAGTATTTTTAGAAATGATGAAACCGAAATTCCCTGCCTGGAATTGAAAAATTTTGTAACCCAGTCTCAACTGAATGCGTACAGTGAGCTTCTTGAAAATAAATCTAAAAAATGGATCAACTGTGAAGCTCATCTTCACGAGATTGATGACTTTAAATTCAGTAGCTGGCTGGAGCGTCTATACATTGAACGCTTAGAAGAAAAGAATCAGCTTATTTTAAATTTGTTGAAGGTCTCCAATAATAACTGGGAAGAAGTTGGTTTTAAACTGATGGCTAAAGCCTTTGGGCTAAATGTAAATGGCGAAGCTTTCCTTCAAATGAGTTCAGCAGCCGATTTTACGGTTTTCCAAAAATGCTTTCAAAATCCGATTCAACTTGAAGCATTGTGTTTCGGGTTGTGCGGAATGATTCCTTCTGATGGCGATGACAGCTACACTCAAGATTTAGAGAAAGAATTTGAGTTTTTGAAGCAAAAATTTCAGTTGAACGCGCCTGCTTCAAGTCAGGTGAAATATTTCAGACTTAGGCCAGACAATTTCCCGAGCATCAGGTTGTCGCAATTCTGTAATTTATATTCCAACCAGGGTCAAGTGTTTTCCAAGCTAATTCAGTGTAACTCCAAAAAAGAAATTTACGACCTTTTGGATACCAAAGTATCTAACTATTGGAAGACACATTATACCTTTGGGAAGGAAAGTAAGTCTAAAGTCAAAAAAGTGAGTCAGTCCTTTAAAGACTTAATAGTCATCAATACAATAGTACCTTTGAAGTTTGCCTATCAATCTTATAAAGATCAGTTGGATTTTGAAGGACATATATATCCTATAATTTCAAGTTTGAAGTCTGAAACTAATCGTATAATTGAAGGTTTTGAGAAGTTAAAGCCTCGAGTTTCAAAATCGGCATTGGAAAGTCAGGCACTGCTTCAGTTGAAAAAACAGTATTGCGATGTTAATAGATGCCTGAAATGTCAGGTAGGCTTAGAATTATTACACACATGAAACATTTGATATATAACATAAGGACATTTTTTGAAAAGCACGGCTTTTATGTAAGTTCCCGACTTGCAGATACTCTGGGAATGAAAGCCAAATCGGTGAGGCTATTTTTTATTTATATTTCTTTTGCCACCTTCGGTTTTGGTTTTGGATTATACCTGACTTTAGCTTTTTGGTTGAAGTTAAAAGACTTGGTTTATACCAAACGTACTTCTGTATTTGATCTTTAACTCTGATTATGAAAAGAAGTGTTGTGACTACCAAAGATGGCTCTAAAACCATACGTATAGAAGAGTGGAATGAGCATTACCATTCTACACATGGAGCTATCCAGGAGAGCAGGCATGTGTATATCCAGGCGGGTCTGGATTATTTTTTGTCTAAAAATCAGCCAGAGTCCATCACCGTTTTGGAAGCAGGTTTTGGGACAGGGCTGAATGCTTTACTTGCCTACTCCTGGGCAGAAAAAACTAAAACTCCGATTCATTATATAGGCATCGAAGCTTACCCGATAAGCAGCGAAGAGAAAAACGCTTTGCATTATTATGAAGCCTTAGAAGGAGAAGAAATCAAAGCTATCTTCGATCAACTACACCAGGCTGAGTGGGAGCAGGAGGTTCCTATTTCAAAAGTTTTTAATTTGAATAAGTTAAAGCTATTTTTTAATGATTTGGAGTTGAAAAATAGTGTTGATGTGGTCTTTTATGACGCTTTTGGTCCTCGAGTCCAACCTGAATTATGGGAAGTCTCAATCTTTGAGAGATTCTACGAAGCCTTAAAGCCAGGCGGCGTATTTGTGACATATTGTGTGAAAGGAACGGCTAAAAGAGCTATGCAATCCCTTGGTTTTGAAGTGGATATTATAGAAGGTCCTCCTGGAAAACGCCATATGATGAGAGCTTACAAGCCATGTTAATTTAATTATTAGTTCTAGTTTTGACGTCTTAAAGATTTTAAGACTTAGGGTTTGAATGCAAACCATATTTTTTGCATCTTGCGAAAGATTTAAAATTCTATTCAACTTAATTTAACGTTATCCTTTGAAATTTCAAAATTACAAATAGCCTTATGGTAAGACATATCACTCTGATTGCTTTCTTTTTATTTACTATTTCATTCACTTTTGCTCAAGATTTGCAGGTTGAAGAGACCCTCATCAATCCTTCCGATAAAATTAACGATAGTCAGATTGAGTTAAGGGTTACTGGAGGAACTTCTCCATACAAGTTTCAATGGTCTAAAGAAGATGTCCCATTATCTTCCAGCATAGCCAATGAACTTACCGAGGGAATCCCTTACACTGTAAAAGTGACTGATGCTAGTGGGCAAACCGTCGAAAAAACTCTGACAATTAAAGCCGAATCTATTGTAGAAAACTTTAATGGAACATTTCAGCCGGTTGTAGACGCGATGGGTAGTGTTTTATTTTGGGATCCATTTGCGGCGACAGGAATCTACGATCCTGTTGTCTATACAGAGCAGAAGTTGCTTTTTTCTCCTGATTGGGAGCCCAATACTGAAAGTAAATTCTTACTCAAAGAATGGTTGGTTACTGAAAACGAACACGTAGATAAAGGACAAAGCGTAGCAGTTATCGATATTGATGGACAGACGCAAACCGTTCAAGCAGAAGCAAACGGTAAAATACAGTTTATCACACCTGCCGGGGAATACATCTATAATCCAGACAATAAGGAAGATATTATTGCTCAAAATGCGCATAAGTTCGGTAAAATTCTTTACGATGAGCCTCAAGCTTTGACCAATCCTAACGGAACTCCATTAAAGAAAGGCATTCCATTTATTGTGATTTGGTTAATATTTGGAGCAACGTTCTTTACTTTTAGAATGGGCTTTATCAATATTCGTGGATTTAAGCATGCTATCCAATTGGCCAAAGGAAAATACGATGAGCCTAATGCTCCTGGTAGTATTACTCACTTCCAGGCTTTGGCTACTGCCGTATCTGCAACAGTTGGTTTAGGAAATATTGCCGGGGTAGCAATTGCTGTATCTTTAGGAGGTGCGGGTGCTACGTTCTGGATGGTATTAGCTGGCCTGCTGGGGATGTCTTCCAAATTTGTGGAATGTACGTTGGGGGTCAAATACAGATTTATCAATAAAGAAGGACGAATTTTTGGGGGTCCGATGAATTATTTGAGATATGGCCTTGAAAAACGAAACCTTGGGAAACTAGGAAAAGTGTTAGCTGGATTATTTGCAGTTTTAGGTATCGGAGCTTCTTTTGGTGGCGGAAATATGTTTCAAGCCAATCAGTCTTTTGAAATTTTATCCAATCAGATTCCTTTTTTAGATAGCGATAGTGGTTTCTATTTTGGTATTTTTCTAGCGATTCTTGTTGGTGTCGTTATTATAGGGGGGATCAATAGTATTGCTAAAGTAACGGGTAAAGTCGTTCCTATTATGGCCGCTACTTATGTTATAGGAGCTTTGGTTGTGATAGGTATTAATATTGAAAATATCGGACCAGCCTTTAGTGCTATTTTTAGCGGTGCATTTACACCAACTGCTCTTAAAGGTGGTTTTATAGGGGTACTTGTGGTAGGCTTCCAACGTGCTGCATTCTCCAACGAAGCTGGTGTTGGTTCTGCTGCTATTGCTCACTCTGCGGCCAAGACCAATCACCCACCATCCGAAGGTTTTGTAGCCTTGCTGGAGCCATTCATCGATACAGTTGTCGTGTGTACACTTACAGCTCTTGTGCTTATTTTTACAGGAATGCATGAAGTCGAAGGCGTGTCTGGAGTACAATTGACTACTGAAGCTTTTGGTAGTGTGATTTCCTGGTTCCCTTATGTGCTTTCTGCAGCTGTTTTCCTATTTGCTTTTTCAACGATGATTTCTTGGTCATATTACGGTATGAGAGCATGGACTTATCTTTTTGGAAGAAGTAACCGCTCAGAATTAATTTATAAAGTCATCTTCTTACTCTTTGTTGTTCTTGGAGCATCAGTGAGTTTGGGTGCTGTACTGGACTTCTCAGATATGATGATTCTTGCCATGTCTTTCCCAAACATCATTGGACTTTATATCATGTCTGGTGAAGTGAGAAATGACTTAAGAGAATACATGACGAAATTGAAGTCAGGGCAAATCTTTAAAAAAGAGGTCTTGAAGAAATAAATAAAAGACAATGAATTCCAATAGAAAATTCCGTTTCGGCTACACCAAAGGTGATCGAAACGGAATTTTTGTGTTTTGTCTCATTCTGATGGTTGGGATAGGTATGAGTTATTGGAGTCTGAATTCTACTTACGGTCCCCAAAACAATTCTCAGCTTACCAAGCTGGAAGATTCCATTCAGCGGCTTGTAGATTCGTTAAAATATAAACAAAGCCTTGAGAATCAGAGAGTCATTTATCCTTTTAATCCTAATTTTATAACCGATTATAAAGGCTATAGTTTAGAAATGACGGTAGAAGAAATCGACAGGCTTCTGGAATACAGATCCAAAGACCAATGGATCAATTCTAAAGCTCAGTTCCAACAAGTCACTCAGGTGTCTGAGGAGTGGATGTCCAAGTACAGTCCATACTTTAAATTTCCAGAATGGGTTGCCGCCGCGGAAGCCAAAAAATCAGCCTCTAGAAATCGAAGAGCTCTGAAGTATGCTGAAAAAAAAGATCTGAATTCAGTTAACGAATCAGATTTAATTGAAGTTCAGGGTATTGGAGAAACTTTAGCGGGTAGAATTATAAATTATAGAGATAAACTTGGTGGCTTTGTCGATATCATTCAGCTTAAAGACGTTTATGGTCTAAAAGTGGATGTAATCAATACGCTTGAAGAAACTATCGCCTTAAAAACACCAGTTAAAGTTGACAAACAGGACATTAACTCTATAAGCGTCTTAGAATTGTCTGAATTGCCTTATTTTGATTATGAAATGGCTAGAGCTGTAGTCAATTTTATAAAATTACGCCAAGGAATCAGTAATTTTGAAGAATTGACAAAAATTGAAGGTTTTCCTAACTATAAGTTAGATAGAATTCAATTATATTTGGAAATCAAAGAATAATATTCAAAAATCAGATATCAAGATATGAATCATATGTATTTTAGTGAAGAACATGAGATGTTCAGAAAAAGTTTGCAGGAATTTCTTCAGAAGGAAGTAGTTCCGCATCTGGATAAATGGGAAAATGAAGGAACTATAGAGCGTTTCATCTGGAAGAAGTTTGGTGAGATGGGATACTTTGGTCTAGCCTATCCCGAAAAATATGGAGGCTTAGACCTAGATTTATTTTACACCATCATCTTATTGGAAGAACTTCAAAAAATAAATTCAGGTGGTTTTGCCGCTGCGATTTGGGCACATGCCTATTTAGCGATGACTCACGTCAATAAAGAAGGTAGTGAAGAGATAAAAGAAAAATATTTATCGGCTTCGATCAGCGGAGATATGATAGGTTGTCTTTGTATCACAGAACCTTTTGGAGGATCGGATGTTGCCGGTATGAAAACTACTGCTGTAGAAAAGGAGAATTCTTTTGTAATTAATGGTTCAAAAACCTTTATTACCAACGGAGTCTATTCAGATTATTTAATTGTGGCTGCTAAAACTGCCCCGGAAAAAGGCGGGAAAGGCATGAGTATCTTCTTAGTAGATAGAGATACACCAGGTATTTCAGCGACTAAACTCAATAAGTTAGGCTGGAGAGCTTCAGATACTGCAGAATTGGCTTTTGATAATGTTGAGGTTCCAAAATCTCACCTCATGGGCGAGCGCAACCAAGGGTTTCCATACATCATGCAGCACTTTGCCTTGGAGCGCTTAATTATGGGAGTGAATGCGCACGCTAGAGCAGAATATGCTTTGGATTACGCCATGCAATACATGTCCGAGCGTGAAGCTTTTGGACAGAAGATCAATAAATTTCAAGCCTTAAGACACAAAATCGCTGAAAGAAGTAGTGAGGTTGAGATGGCAAAAGCTTTTAATTATACGACTGCCAAGCGTCTTGACGATGGTGAGTATGTGGTAAAAGAGGCGACAATGTCCAAGTTATTATCAACCAAAATCGCTGATGAAGTCATTTATGATTGTCTGCAGATGTTGGGTGGTTACGGATATGTAGAAGATTATCCATTGGCACGCATGTTTAGAGATAGCAGACTAGGTCCAATCGGCGGTGGCACTTCTGAAATTTTGAAAGAAATTATCGCCAAAATGGTAATCGATAACAAGGATTATAAGCCGGCAACTTGATATGTCAATAGCCTGAGATTTTAAAGAAGGTTTTGGCGAAAATTCACTCAAAATTATCGCCAAAATGGTAATCGATAACAAGGATTATAAGCCGGCAACTTGATA
>CAZOAD010000070.1:0-2457 GCA_964577705.1 uncultured Mesohalobacter sp. | reverse complement strand
TTAAAGAAGGTTTTGGCGAAAATTCACTCAAAATTATCGCCAAAATGGTAATCGACAATAAAGATGATAAGCCTGCGACTTAATCGCATTTAAATAATAAATTTGTAACCATGTGCCTTTTAAAGCACATGGTTTTTTATGGATTATACCAAGGCTTTTTTGGATTATCTTCAATTGGAGAAAAAGTATGCCAGGCATACGCTGACTTCTTATGCATCAGATCTCGAACAGTTTCAATCCTTTCTACTCGAAAAGTACGATACAGATGATTTTGCCGAAGTGAATTATCCTATGATCAGGCAATGGATTGTGAGCTTTGTAGATAGAGACTTGGCCAACAAAACCATCAACAGGAAATTATCAACTCTAAAAACCTTCTTCAAATTCTTACTTAAAGTTAAGGCAATAGAGGAGAATCCTATGCTACAGCATAAATCTTTAAAATTACCCAAACGGGAGCAGGAAGCTTTTTCATTGCTTGAGTTGGAAAACATCTCCGATTATTTTAATGACAACTCATTTGAGGGTTTAAGAGATCATCTGATCATCGAGTTACTCTATTCAACAGGAATGCGGAGGCAGGAATTGATTGATTTGGATTTGTCTAGCATTGATTTTGAGCAACAGCAGTTAAAGGTTTTAGGCAAGCGAAACAAGCAACGTATTGTTCCGTTATTAAGGTCATCACTGGATCTAATACAAAGGTATTTGGTCGAAAGAAAATTTCTCAAGCTTGAAACTAAAAAGCTGTTTGTCACTACTAGTGGAAAGCCCATTTATCCAAATTTGGTGTATAGAACCGTAACTACCTATTTTAAAAACGTGTCCACCAAGCAGAAATTGAGTCCGCATTTATTGAGACACGCTTTCGCTTCACACCTTCTGGAAAAAGGTGCAGATATCACAGCAATTAAGGATCTGTTGGGCCATAGTAGCTTAGCTTCTACTGAAGTCTATACGCACTCCAATTTTAAGGAATTGAGTAAAGCTCATGCAGCTGCTCACCCTCGGTCAATAAAGGCAAAAGAGAACGAGTAGGGTGGCAGATTTTAAATTCGCTTAATTTTCAGAAAAAAAGTAATAAATAATTTTCAGATATCAATAATCGTTTTATATTTGCATCCCGTTACAAAAAGTAGCGTTTGACATACTGATAAGCCGATGTAGCTCAGCTGGCTAGAGCAGCTGATTTGTAATCAGCAGGTCGTGGGTTCGAGTCCCTCTATCGGCTCTATTATCAGATTGTTTGGGGAGATACTCAAGCGGCCAACGAGGACAGACTGTAAATCTGTTGGTTTTACCTTCGCAGGTTCGAATCCTGCTCTCCCCACCACCAAGTCGGATTATATCGGGCTTTGCATTGACATATTGAAAAAAAATAAGCGGAAGTAGCTCAGTTGGTAGAGCGTCAGCCTTCCAAGCTGAATGTCGCCGGTTCGAACCCGGTCTTCCGCTCTAACTTATTTCCGTGTTTGCGGAAATCTTATTTGAAGTAATTCAAATAGGGATAACACTTTACGCCGACGTAGCTCAGGGGTAGAGCGTTTCCTTGGTAAGGAAAAGGTCACGAGTTCAATTCTCGTCGTTGGCTCAATTTTTAAGTCTCAAAACCTGGTTTTGTTGACTTATTATGTTGTTATAAACATTAACACTAATATATAACTAAGATTAAATAATTTACTACTATGGCAAAGGAAAATTTTGATCGCTCCAAACCACACCTAAATATAGGTACAATTGGTCACGTCGATCACGGAAAAACTACACTTACAGCTGCTATTACAAAAGTAATGGCGGATGCTGGATATTCTGAAGCTAGTGCTTTTGATCAAATTGATAATGCACCTGAGGAAAAAGAGCGTGGTATTACTATTAACTCTTCTCACGTTGAATATCAAACTGCAAACCGTCACTACGCACACGTTGACTGTCCAGGTCACGCCGATTACGTAAAGAACATGGTAACTGGTGCTGCTCAAATGGACGGCGCTATTCTTGTTGTAGCTGCTACTGATGGTCCTATGCCACAAACTCGTGAGCACATCCTTTTAGGACGTCAGGTTGGTATTCCTAGAATTGTTACATTCTTAAATAAAGTTGACCTTGTAGATGATGAGGAGCTTTTAGAATTAGTTGAAATGGAAGTAAGAGATTTGCTTTCTTTTTACGAATATGATGGAGACAATGCTCCTGTCATTTCTGGTTCTGCACTTGGTGCATTAGAAGGAGATGAGAAATGGGCTAAAACTGTTCTTGATTTGATGGAGGCAGTTGATGAGTACATTGAGCTTCCGGAAAGAGATGTTGAGAAAGATTTCTTAATGCCTATTGAAGATGTATTCTCTATTACTGGTCGTGGAACTGTTGCTACAGGACGTATCGAAACTGGTGTTGCAAACACTGGTGATGCTGTTGAAATCAACGGTATGGGCGCTGAGAACATGAAGTCTACTATTA
>CAZOAD010000069.1:2874-11128 GCA_964577705.1 uncultured Mesohalobacter sp. | reverse complement strand
CTAAAGAAATTCACAACCTGTTTTGTGAAGTAGTCATCGCCCCAGGCTTTAGCAATGAAGCTTTAGAAATATTGACCAAAAAGAAAAACAGAATCCTACTGGTTCAGAAAATCTCTCAATTTGATGACAAAATCGTTAGAACCTGTTTAAATGGGGTATTGGTTCAGGACCGGGATAACAAAACTGATGTTGAAGCTGATCTTAAAACAGCGACTACATTAACTCCGAATAAAGAACAAACGGAAGATCTGCTGTTTGCCTCAAAAATTTGCAAGCACACCAAGTCCAATACCATTGTATTGGCAAAAGACAAGCAACTATTGGCAAGTGGTACAGGGCAAACGTCTAGAGTCGACGCTTTAAACCATGCGATTGAAAAGGCACTGAATTTTAAATTTGATTTGAAGAACTCAGTCATGGCCAGCGATGCGTTCTTCCCCTTCCCCGATTGTGTGGAGATTGCTGGCAACGCAGGAGTCACTTCTGTCATCCAACCTGGCGGATCTATTAAAGACGAATTGAGCATCGACTATTGCAACGCAAATAATATTTCCATGGTGATGACGGGAACACGTCATTTTAAGCATTAATTAATTAACTTTATCCTCTCCAAATATTAAACTAACATGGGATTTTTTGATTTTCTTACTGAAGATATAGCCATAGATTTGGGAACTGCCAACACGCTTATTATTCATAATGATAAAGTAGTTGTGGACAGTCCTTCTATAGTCGCTAGAAACCGATTAACTGGTAAAATTATTGCGGTAGGGAAAGAAGCTGCCATGATGCAGGGGAAAACACACGAAAACATCAAAACCATTCGTCCATTGAAAGATGGCGTTATTGCAGATTTTGATGCCAGTGAGCAGATGATAAGTATGTTCATCAAGGAAATTCCAGCGCTCAAAAAACGATTGTTCACTCCTTCACTTCGTATGGTCATCTGTATTCCTAGTGGAATTACTGAAGTGGAGATGAGAGCTGTAAAAGATTCCGCAGAACGTGTGAATGGTAAAGAGGTGTATTTGATTCACGAACCTATGGCAGCAGCCATTGGTATTGGAGTAGACATCATGCAGCCTAAAGGTAACATGATTGTGGATATAGGTGGAGGTACTACCGAAATTGCTGTGATTGCCCTAGGTGGTATTGTTTGTGACAAATCTGTGAAGATTGCAGGGGATGTCTTCACCAACGATATTATTTACTTTATGCGAACTCAGCATAACCTTTTTATAGGGGAACGCACCGCTGAAAAAATAAAAATTCAAATAGGTTCTGCTACCGAAGATCTTGAAACTGCTCCTGATGACATGAGCGTTCAAGGACGGGATTTATTGACAGGAAAACCTAAGCAAGTTGAAATTTCCTTTAGAGAAATTGCAAAAGCGCTGGATAAATCTATCCTTAGGATTGAAGACGCCGTAATGGAAACCCTATCCCAAACGCCTCCAGAATTGGCTGCAGATATTTATAATACTGGTATTTACCTTGCTGGTGGTGGCTCGTTGCTAAGAGGACTTGATAAGCGTTTATCTCAAAAAACAGACTTACCTGTATATATCGCCGAAGACCCATTAAGAGCTATTGTAAGAGGAACAGGAATTACCCTAAAGGATTTAGAAAGATACAAAGCCGTCCTTCTAAAATAGAGCTAAGTTATGCAGCAAATCATTTTATTTCTTATTAAAAATAAGACGGGTTTGGTGTTTATCATGCTTATGACAGTTGCCCTTGGACTTACATTTCAAGCTCACACTTATCATAATAGTAAATTGGTCTCTTCTGCAAATTTTATCGCTGGAAATGTCCTGGGGACTTCAGAAAATATCTATCAGTACTTCGATTTAAAAACTCAAAATGAAATTCTTTTTGAAGAAAATGAGGCTTTAAGAAAGCAGCTTCTGAATTTAACCCCTGCAGAAGATACATTAAAAGCAGGTTTAGAATTTATGACGGATACCTTGTATAAAATTCGAAAGGCAAATGTTGTATCCAACTACTATGATAAAATTGACAATTTCCTTTTGATTGAAGGTGGAGCAAAAGACAGCATCAAAGAAGACTTAGGGGTGATCTCCAGCAAAGGTATTATAGGTATTGTTCAAAATGTAAGTCAAAGCTTCTCCAGAGTCATTTCAATATTGAATACAAATACCTCTATCAATGCCAAACTCAAGAAAACCTATCATTTTGGCACCCTAACCTGGGATGGAAAAGATCCTAATATTTTAAGTCTGGTCGATGTTCCAAGATCGGCTCCCGTAAAAAAAGGGGATACCATAACCACTGGTGGTCGTTCTTTAGTTTTTCCCGAGAATGTTCCAATTGGTATTATTAGTGATTTCGAATTGGATGAAAATATCGGCTATTACAGCATTTCTGTAAAGCTTTTCAACGACATGACCAATTTGAAACATGTGTACGTTATTGAAAATACCAGAAAAGAAGAAGCTTACGAATTGTTAAATCAAGAACAACCTTAGATGAAAACCTATTTTATAAATAGCGTAAGGTTTGTCCTATTGGTACTTGTTCAGGTTCTCATCCTGAATCACTTTGATGTGTTTGGCTATGTCAATCCCTACATCTATCCGCTGCTTATCATTTTGTTGCCTTTTAGTATCAATTCCATTCAAAAGCTTTTCTTGGCATTTGTCTTAGGCATATGTCTTGATTTTTTTGAAGATTCAGGCGGCATACATGCCGCAGCAACTTTAGTCATTGCTTATTTTAGACCTTTGTTTTTAAGAAATGCCTTTGGATTGAGCTATGATTATCAAACTTTAAAATTCTACGATGCTCCGTTCAGGTCACGGTTTGTTTATGTCAGCTTAATGGTACTGGTCCACCACACCGTTTTATTCAGTTTGGAAATCTTCAGCTTCGACCATTTGCTTTATCTTTTAGAAAAAATAATTTATTCTTCGGTTTTCAGTATCTTATTAATTATAATCACCTTAAATTTGATTCGAAAGAACAGTAAATGAGAAAGTTACTCCCCATCATTTTAGTTAGTTTTACCGCCTTCCTTTTCTTAATTCGTTTGTTTTATTTGCAAATTCTAGATGAAAGTTATGATGAGGTGTCCACTAACATATCCGTTCGGAAAGTCTATGACTATCCGCAGCGAGGTTATATCTATGATAGGAATGGAAAACTTTTGGTGGCCAACCAGCCCGCTTACGATGTGATGGCTGTGCCCTTAGAGGTGAAAGAATTCGACACCTTAGAACTTGCCAGTCTACTTAAACTTACCCCAGAACGACTCAAAGGTCAACTTGAAAAGGCCTGGCGTTATTCTCCAAGACTCGCTTCTGTGATTACTCCACAGCTGACTAAAAAAGAGTATGCTGTTTTACAAGAACGCATGCACAAGTATGAAGGTTTTTATATTCAGAAAAGGTCGTTACGAGATTATAATGTAGAACACAGTGCCAATATTTTAGGTTACATCGCTGAAGTAGGTGAAGGAGAAATTTCTCAAAATTCCTACTATCAGTCCGGTGATTTGAAAGGTAAACAAGGGGTTGAAGAGCAATACGAGGAAGTACTTAGAGGGGAAAGAGGCGTCAAGCACTACCTCAGAGATATTCATAATAAAAACATCAAACCCTTTAAGGAAGGGAAGTTTGACACTCTCTCCAAAAAAGGAAGTGACTTACAGCTGACTATTGATTCTGAACTTCAAGCCTACGGCGAAAAGCTGATGCAAGGAAAACGCGGAGGCATCGTAGCCATTGAACCTAGCACTGGTGAAATTTTAACTTTAGTAACAGCGCCATCCTACGATCCAGATTTGCTAGTAGGTAGAAAGCGCTCTAGAAATTTTACTGAGCTTTATTACGACACCATACAGAAACCACTTTACAACCGAGCACTTCAAGCTATCTACGCACCAGGCTCACCTTTTAAAGCCTTAACAGGCTTAGTAGCTCTACAAGAAGGGGTTGTTGGATTGGAAGAAAATTTCAGATGTAATGGAGGTTATTCTTATGCTAGAGGAGTAAGAATGGGATGTCACCATCATCCCAGCCCTGTACAAATGATCTCTGGGATTGCCCATTCCTGTAATTCCTATTTTGCTCAGGTCTACCGAAGAACCATAGAGAAGTACGAAACCCCTCAAAAAGGAATAGATGTATGGCGTGGGCACATGGCCAGTTTCGGTTTAGGAGATTATTTAGGCTACGATTTACCAGTGGGTAGAGCCGGACTCTTACCCGATTCCGACTATTACAATAAAGCCTACAGGTATCCTACTTACCAATGGTACGCCAGTGCTACTTTATCCAATGCCATAGGACAGGGAGAAGTACTCACCACTCCTATTCAATTGGCTAATGCTACTGCAGCCATTGCTAACAAAGGCTGGTTTTACAGACCTCATATCATGAAATCTATAGATGATTCACCTATTCAAGATGAAAAATATACCACTAAGCAAGTCACGACCATAGACAAGGAACATTTTGATCCCATCATACAGGGAATGCATGATGTATTTAACTATGGAACAGCATCTTTCTTAAGAGTACCAGGAATAGAAGTCTGCGGCAAAACAGGTACTTCCGAAAACTACGTCAAGATTGATGGAGAGCGGATGCAGCTTACCGACCATTCTATTTTTGTAGCTTTTGCCCCCAAAGACGATCCAAAGATTGCGCTCGCTGTTTTTGTTGAAAATGGCTACTGGGGCTCTAGATATGCTGGAAGAATTTCCAGCCTTATGATTGAAAAATACTTGAAAGAAGAAATAGAACGAAAAGACTTAGAAAGATGGATTCTCGATCATACTTTGGAAGACGAGTATGCCAAACCCTACTCTGGAGAACCCTTTAAAATTAACCAGTAAGAATGCCCAAGACTTTACTGCAGATCGATTGGCTTACCATTCTCATTATTTCAATTCTCATTGGTTTTGGCTGGGGTAATATCTACTCCACCACCTTTGTAGGTGCAGAAGAAAGCCTGTTTGATTTGTCCAAAATCTACGGCAAACAATTGCTATGGATTGCATTAGGAGTTATTATCGCAATTGTTGTATTAGCTTTAGAAAACAAATTTTTTGAGCGCTTTGCCAGTGTCATTTACATTCTAGCTATTCTATCATTAATTGGATTGTTCATTTTCGGAAAAACCATCGCCGGACAAACCGCCTGGTATTCCTTTGGTTCTTTCAGTTTACAACCCGCTGAATTTGTGAAAACAGCCGTTGCCTTGGCTTTAGCCAAATACATTAGTGAATTTGATAATGACTTGAAAAAGTTCACCTCTCAACTAAAAGCTTTTGCCATCATTGGTATTCCTCTGGTCCTCATTATGCTCCAGCCAGATGCTGGTAGTGCTCTTATTTACCTGTCCTTTGTCATCCCCTTGTACAGAGAAGGACTACCTCATTTTTATATCACCATTGGGTTTTTAGCGGCTGCCATATTCATAGTCACGTTAAAGTTTGGTTTTACCATTTTCGCTCCAATTTTCGTTTTCTTACTTATTTTGATCTACCTGTTTAACCGAAAGAAAAAGCCAAAATTATGGCTTTACTTTTTAGCCTTACTGTTTGGGCTTGGGTTCTCCTATTCTGTCAATTTTATCCTGAATTCTGTTTTACTGCCTCATCAAAAAGATAGATTCGACGTTCTCATTGGAGAGACCAACGATATTAAAGGCTCTGCATTCAATCTTTATCAAAGCGAAGTCGCTATTGGTAGTGGTGGCTGGACTGGAAAAGGCTGGCTTAAGGGCTCTCAAACTCAAGGCCGATTTGTACCGGAGCAACACACCGATTATATTTTTAGTACAGTTGGTGAAGAATGGGGATTCATGGGAACAAGCCTTGTCGTTATTTTATTTACGATACTGATTCTGAGGTTATTTCATTTAGCAGAACGTCAAAAAAGCCAGTTCAGTAGAGTTTACGGATACTCCGTCTTATCGGTACTTTTTGTCCACTTTTTTGTGAACGTCGCTATGGTTATTGGTTTATTTCCTACTGTTGGGATACCGCTGCCGTTTTTCAGCTACGGCGGCTCTGGACTTTGGGGGTTTTTGATTCTGGTATTGATTTTCCTCAAGCTGGATGCTAAACGAAATAGCTTAAATTGAAAAACAGACGTGACCGACTAGGAAAAAAGACCGCTTCGCTTTTAGAAAATAGAAGCGAGAGCATAAAAAAAAAACATAAAAACAGGAGCCAAGAATCAGGAAACAAGACAGGCTGAAATGTTGAGACTTAAGAATCTATTTTCTCTTTAGGATAATTTAATTAAATTCAAAATTCTTTATTCCTAATTTTTAATTTACTCTTCCAGATACATATCGATTAAGCCTTCAGGAGTTTTGAAGTATATCGCCTTTTCTTCTTTATCCACTTTTAGAATAAACCGATCATTCACAGGAATGATGATTTCTTTTCCATTAAAATCAATAAAGAAAAGCGCCTGCATGGTTTGATCGTTGACAAACTTAATATTGCCTATGTTTCCATGAGTCTCGTCGATAGCTGTATAATCTATAACTTCGTGGTAGTAAAATTGATTATCGCCAAGTTTTGGCAACTGGGTCAATGGTAGGTAAACGTCTCTTTTGAGAAGATCATCTGCATCGGCTTCTTCATCGACTTCTTCGAGCTTGACGCGGAGTAGATTGCTTTTCTGCAGGTTAGATTTTTCCACAAAAAAAGGAATCAATTTATTGCGGTAATCCACAAAAATTGATTCCAGATGTTCATAGAGTTCAGGTTCGTCGGTATCGAGTTTGATTTGCAACTCCCCCTTAAAACTAAATTTACTCACGATGTGACCTAAATAAAAGCACTGGTCTTTAGTCATCGTAATCTAAACTTGGTTAGTCCTCTTTTTTAGTGTCTTCTTCAGAAGCAGCTTCATCGGTAGCTTCTTCTTCGGCAGGTGCTTCGGCTTCGGCTTCTGCAGCAGCTTTCGCCTCTGCTTCTTCTTTGGCTTTTGCTTCTTCCTCTTCCTGAGCAGCTTTAGCTTCAGCTTCACGCTTCGCATTCACTTCTCTTTCCGCTTCTAAGGCTTTTTCTTTCTCTGCTTCTTTAGCTTTAGCCGCTTTATCAGCAGATGATGATATTTTATCTTCTTTTTCAGATAACCAAGCTTCGAATTTCTTCTCTGCTTCTTCTTCTGTTAACGCTCCTTTGTCCACACCTGCAAGCAAGTGTTTTTTCATCATAGCGCCTTTGTAAGATAAAATACGTCTGGCCGTATCAGTTGGTTGTGCCCCGTTTCTTAACCATTTTACAGACGAATCTACGTCTAGCTCAATAGTTGCAGGTTGAGTCACAGGATTGTAAATCCCTAATTTTTCCAGGTATTTACCATCTCTTTTTGAACGAACATCTGCAGCGACGATCCAGTAAAAAGGTTTTCCTTTCTTACCGTGTCTTTGTAATCTTATTTTAACTGGCATAAAAATTAAATTTTGGAGTTCCCGACTCCTGTTATTAATAATGAGGTGCAAAAGTAAGTTTATTTTTTGAAATACAGAGGTTTGGGGTTAAGATAATTAGAATCCCCTCTGAACTTGTTTAGAGTTTATTTTTATTTTAATTTACAGTATGAATTTCAAGCCTAGCAAAGTCATCCCAACTTCCATTAATCTTTCTGTATATATATAACAACCCGTTTGAACTTCTATAAATAAAACCGTATTTCGTTTTGTTATTTGCTTCAACAATAAAAGGATATGTTATGGCAGCACTTGAATTATTTTTATCGTTGCTTAAAATATTTGAATTTTCAAGATGCTGAGGTTTAATCTCTCTAGAATTTAAAGAATTAAACTGTTCATTTATTTCATTCCTCTTTTCTACTGAAAAAATAGTATCAAAATTGACATATCTTTTCTTTTCGACTATCGAATTATATTTTACGTTGTATTTATTGATTGAAGAATAATTAAATAATCCTTTAAAATTGAGATCCTCATATGAAATGGTTTAGGATTCAGTGAATTGTCTGAATAATCAACCTTTTCAATGATTCTGTAATAATCATAATTCACATGGTCTTCAAAAATTTGGGATTTACACCCCAATATCAATAGAGACAACGCTATAAATATAATTTTATTCACATTCATTTCCATTACCACTCGAATTTGAATTATTTGTTGCTTCATTTTCAATAACATCTAAAATTCTAGATTGATCATTTTCACCTGGATTATGATTTTCAAATTCTTGATAGAAATCTCCATCTGAATCTGACACCAAACCACCCCAGGC
>CAZOAD010000069.1:959-2864 GCA_964577705.1 uncultured Mesohalobacter sp. | reverse complement strand
TTCAATTGTAAGTATTAGTATCATTATTTTTGGATCAATATTTCTGTAGCCATCATCGGATTGTTTGTATAGCAATCTATACCATCAATCTTTTTATCTATCTCATGTTCCCAACACGCTCTTTTTGAATAGTACTGCCAACCTAAATCACCTCCAGAATTAATATTAGAATCCCACAAGTACAATTGATAAGCTACACTATTAATGAATTGAGACATAAAATGGATACGAAATCTGATATTTTAGAATTTTTCTAAGAAATACCTAAAGTCATTTTAGCAAACTCTTTCCACCCATTATTAGTTTTTATAAAAATGAACAAAATAGACTCTGGAGAAGATAGTCTATAAACAAAACCAAATAATTCACCCTTATCATTTTGTTGAAAAAATGGAAATGTTATAAATGTATTACCATTACTAGATAATGAATCCTTATTTTCAATTTTTTTCTTTTCAAGCTTGATTCTCCTTAAACTTCTAAATTTTTTATTTATTAATTCCTTTTGTTTAGAGTTAAATATAGTGTCAAAATTTACATATGGTTTAATTTCTGAAACCCAATTGTTTTTATAGTTTCGATTACTTATTTCATCTAGAGTAAAAAGGGTTTTTTGAGATAAATCAGAATATGATAAAGTTGTATTATTTAAAACACCATTTTTATATCCCATAAAATTAATTAGATCATATTCAAGTTCATTTTTATTTATAGTGTTTTCAGCTGGTTTACAACAAACTAAAAAGCATACTACAAATATAATTTTAACAATCTCCACCGATCGCATCTGAGTTATTTGTGCTTTCATTTTGAACAGTATTTTCAATTCTTTCTCTATCCGTCTGATTTGGGTTGTGATCAATATATTCTTCGTAAAACATTACTTCTCCTGTATTTGGATCCTCATAGTTAATAAGGCCTCCCCATGCCATATCATGATAATATTGCCAGCCAAGATTTCCTCCTGTACCGTGATTATGATCCCATAATTTTAAATTATATGCCATAGCATTTACAAATTGAGCCATGAAATTATGATGTATGATATTACCACTTCCCGAGTTACCCGTGCTTCTTGCATAATTATTAAGTGATGTGTGAAAATTACCAAGAGGATTAGAGTCTTGTTCGTAGATTAAAAAGGCATGTAGTGATTCATGAATCATTGTACGAGTAATGCTCAACCTCGACGCATTATTTAAATAATCAGGATTGAACCTTGTATTTATTTCATGTCGTAATGTTTCACTATTAAAATATACTTGAGGATTTGTTTGAGCTGATGTATTGTTGGGTAAGCTAGAATCTTCATAAACAATATAATCATATAAAATATCTCTATTAAATAGGTTTAAGATGTCTTGAGTAAACGATAATGAAAATCGATCATTTTGATTTTCTATTTCTTCAGTTGTTGAAGGAATATCAAAGCTTGTGGATAATAATGTTAGCTGACTAAAAATTAAAGAAGCACAAGGGTCAGTAAGTTCGTTTATGATTTGGTCTTCTTCCACCGCCTCACAAAGCCCAAAATAGTTGGGTTCTTGTCCTTCTGGGCATTCTACCACAATCAAATCTCCATTTCCGTCTATTATAGGAGTAACTCCTATGCTATCTCCAGGACCATTATTATCTGGATTATTAGGTCCAGTTGGTCCAGAAGGACCACCCACTCCTCCATTGGAAGGAGGATTATTTGGAAATGGGTTGGATGGATTTCCATGCGTAGGATTACCAAAATCTCCATCGTTTCCAGGAGAAGATCCGCCGCAGAATTGAACTAGTGTGAATCTACAGAGACCTGCTGTACATATCCAACTTACTGCTTCCCACCTTCATACTTTACTACCATTCCGTTGGAATTGTAGCGTAATGTATTTTCAACACCTGCAAAGGAATTTTCAA
>CAZOAD010000069.1:0-949 GCA_964577705.1 uncultured Mesohalobacter sp. | reverse complement strand
CAAATATACCTAATCTGTTTCCTGTAGAAAAGTCGAACATCTCTATACGGCCTGAGTATAAGCTTTGGTCTCTATCTGAGTCCAGCCATTTGGTTGTAGGTATGTAGCGGAACACATAAAACTCAGTTGCACCCTCATCGATGTCATGAATCAACAGGTTATCAAAATACTGTGTGGTTTTCTTTTGGCTAGCACTCAAAGCCATATTATAAGTGGAAGCGCTTTTTGATCTGTTTTCAACAATCAGCTTCTCGCTATTTATGAAACCATAATTGCTTTTAGCCTTTTTGGAATACACCTGTTCCAGATTTGCTTTTACTTTTTCTGGTAACTCATCAAAAGTGAGTTGTTGCGATGTCTTTTGAGTTTTCAGCTCTGGTGATACAAATTCATCTTCACTACAGGAATGAAATAAAAGAATAATGAAGGTTAAGGATAAAAGTTTTTTAATCATAACACGTTGGATATTTAATTTTGCTGCAAGTAAGGAATCAAAAAACGATTTTAGTTACGGTTTGACCGTATTCTTACTACGGGAAAACCGTAAAAGGGAGTTAAAGTTCGTTATAAAGGTTTTTTTAAATTTCAATTTCTCCAAATTTTCCCTAACTTAAATATTTCTAAATCACATCCTAAGCATGCTCCACAAGCTCAATTTAGAACACATTCTTTTTCTGGATATAGAAACCGTCCCGGAACAAGAGTCTTTTGAAGACTTATCTGCCGTCAAACAAAAACTCTACGCCGATAAAACGCAGTACCAACGCAAAGAAGACTTTAATGCAGAAGAGTTTTATGACCGGGCTGGCATCTGGGCGGAGTTTGGAAAGATCGTCTGCATTTCGGTGGGTTATTTTAATTTTAAAGGGAACGAACGCAAATTCAGAACCACTAGCTTTTTCGGTGAAGAGGAAGATCTATTAAAAAGCTTTAAAATCCTGGTAGAAGA
>CAZOAD010000068.1:0-11232 GCA_964577705.1 uncultured Mesohalobacter sp. | reverse complement strand
AATTTGAATTGAAACCAGACTTTTGAAATCCAAAAAATTTAAAAATACTTGATTTTTATTGCTAATTATTCGGTTTAACCGTTAATTTTTGCCTTGTCATTGAAAAATTAACAGTTAGGAATGTGATAATTGATTTTTTTTTAAATTTAGATAATAAATAAAAAAAAATGAAAACACTTATTAAATTCAATGTTACCGTTTTACTTATAATTCTTTTTACCTCCTGTGTAAAAGAAAAGAATGAAATCAATAGAGATGAAGTTAGGAATGAAATCCTAGCTCTTGAAGAAGCAAACTTTTATACCCTTTCTAATGATGAAATAGTAGAAATGAAACTAAGTGATATAAAAGAAAAGTGGGAAAGACGCTTTTTAGAAAAAGAAAATAAAAAAGTTGATCTGGCAGAATTTGAATTGATTAAATCTTACTATACTTTGAAAGATACTTATTACTATTTTCTTAAAGCACAAGATAAAAATGGGTTAGTCTCAACAGGTGAATTTCTTGAAAAAGATGATGAAGACTTAACTTTCAAAATAAATAGCAAATAATACTTTCTAAAGATCAACTCTAATTTATAATCTCAAGCTCTTGCTTGAGATTATTTTTTTAAGTAGCTCCGCTAAGAATCGAACTTAGATCTAAAGTTTAGGAAACTTTTGTTCTATCCATTGAACTACGGAGCCTGAGTCTAGTCATCGTGAGGCTCTGGACGATCTTCGTACCAGTCCTTGAATGTTTTTTCGGTCTGGTAATCGTCAGTCAGTACTTTATAGACCGCGAAGACCAAAGTAGCCTGACCTAAAACGGTGAGGTAGAACACCCATGAAAAGGCAAGGCCTAATGAGGCAAAAATGGTAACTAATATTAAAATTAAAGTGGTTAAAATTAGTAGAGGTATACCTGGATTTTTCATTTTTAACATAAAACTAAACGATCTATTCGACAGTTGTGTAAAAAATATATTAAATTAAGCTTTGTCTAGTTATCGAAAGCTATTTCTTTTTAATCAGATATAAGTAAACTGGAAAATGATCGCTATACCCTCCACTGAATCCCCCATCTACAAAAGACCTAAACGGATACCCCTTATAACGTCCTTTTGGAGTTTGTAAATAATAGGGGTTAAAAATATGGGCCTGGTAAAAGGTATAGGTATCATAATCCATTTTATTGACAAGGGGTTTAGTTAGTATAATCATATCAAACACATCCCAGGTGTCTCTCCAGGCTATGGTTCCCACCCCTTTTTTATGAAGTTTTTCAAAAGGATTGTAAAGGTCTGTAAGTCCTAAGTCTTCTGAAGATTCCTTAGCTTTAAGGACTTCTTTAATACTTTCGTTATAAGGGCCATCATTGAAATCCCCCATCACTATAAGTTTGGCATAGGGTTCATGGGTCAAGATAGAGTCTTTTATCTTTTTGGTCAGTTTAGCAGCATTTATTCGGTTAGGTTCACTCCTTTTTTCGCCACCACTTCTGGATGGCCAATGGTTCACAATAAAATGCAGGTCTTCCCCGTCTAACTTTCCTTTGACGTGAAGCTGATCTCTCGTATATTTCCTTTTATTTCTATCGGTTTCACTGAATAAAATCAACTCATGAGCTTGAGAATGGATTGGCTGAAATACTCCTTTTTGATAAAGCAAAGCCACATCTATACCTCTTGCGTCTGGTGAATTGTAATGTATAATGCCGTAGTTGTATGCAGATAGGCTTTTATCGTTCACCAGATCTTGTAGAACTTGGAAGTTTTCAATTTCACAAACACCGATCACTGCCGGAGGCTTGCCTGTTACTTCAGATCCAATGTTAGCTATCACTCGAGCCATGTTAGAAATTTTCTTTTTGTAAATGACCTCACGCTCTCCTTCTGCTATTTCCATAATAGGTGAAGATTCATCAAATTTATCTGGATCATCTTCTGTATCAAACAGGTTTTCCAAATTGTAGAAAGCAATGGTATTCACAAAAAACTCATCTGCCTTGGAAGATTTGGAAGGGGTATTTTCAGTAGTGCTGCAGCTGCTTAGTATAAACAAAGCACCCAGCAGATAGGTATAAAATTTAGTGGTAGAACTCATATTTTATTGTTGTAATACATATATTTTAACAAATACCAGAATACTAATTGAATAATTTAATGCTTTTATTATTTTTTTTGTATTAAATTTAAGATAATATTAATTCTTATGCCTAAGTGTCAACATAGTGTATTTATACTTCTTTGGGTATTTATGAGTCTTGGGCTTCGTGCTCAAGAAACTAATGTCATTGGCGTTGTTTTAGATTTTGATACTGAAGAACCACTACCAAGAACAGCAATTAGTATTGAAGGTACGGGAATTGAAGTTTTTACAGATGCTCAGGGAAAATTCTCATTCATCAATCAGGATTTGCCATTAGGCGAACAAATTTTGGGAGTGAATAGACCCACCTATGATGCTAAACGTTTTCCAATTATCATAGAAGAAGGTAAGATTCTCAATCTTGGAGATCTATTAATCGAAGTAGATATAAATGAAGTGAATAGACAAATAGGAACCATTTCATTATCTGAAGATGAACTTGACGGAGATGACGCTTCATCCTTCAATATTTCAGGGCTTTTAGCGTCTTCTCAAGATATATATTTAAGAGCTGCTGCTTTCGATTTTAGTGCTGCTTTTTTTAACCCTAGAGGTCTGGATAATGCTAACGGCAAAGTTCTCATCAATGGATTGGAAATGAATAAACAATTTTCAGGCAGACCCAACTGGGCCAATTGGGGAGGATTAAATGACGTCCAAAGAAATCGAATATTTAGCATGGGTACCTCAGCAAATGATTACACGATTGGAGACGTTGCAGGAGTAACAAACATCATGATGCGAGCTTCCAAAATGAGAAAAGGAGGACGTGTATCTTATGCTAGTTCCAATAGAAGCTATGAAGGTAGAGTGATGGGAAGTTATAATTCAGGTTTGCTCAACGGAGGCTGGTCTTATTCCTTGTTGTTATCCAGGCGCTTTGGAGAAGAAGGATTTCGTGAGGGAACACTTTATGATGCCAATTCAATTTCATTATCTGTTGAAAAAAGGATAAATGAAAAACACAGCTTAAACTTTACAGGGTTTTATGCGCCTAATAGAAGAGGAATGGGGACTGCTGTAACTCAGGAGGCAGTGGATCTAAAAGGCATAGAATATAATCCCAACTGGGGAAGATTCAACGGTGAACAAAGAAATTCAAGAATCCGAGAAACAGAAGAACCGGTTTTTATGCTCAACCATTACTGGAATGTTGATAAAAAACTATCCATCAATACAAATATTGGTTATCAATTTGGATTTTTTTCTACAACAAGAGTAGAAAACGGGGGGACAAGACTTTTTGTAGACCCAAACACAGGCGAGCAGGCTTTCCTGGGTGGTGCCAGAAACCCTTCTCCTATTTACTATCAAAATTTGCCTAGTTATTACTTAAGAGAGCCTAAGCCTACCCCTTTAGATTTTCAAAATGCCTTTTTAGCACAAAGAGAATTTCAAAGAGACGGCCAGTTCCCCTGGGATGAGGTGTACTTTGCAAATTTCTTGAATCAAAGCAGAGGAGGGAACTCCACCTATGCCATCCAATCCGACAGGGTGGAAGACCAGCAAATCATGATCAACTCCATTGGAGATTATAGACTATCAGAACATATCCTAATCAACGCTCGCCTCAATTACAGGAATTTGACGAGTGAAAACTTTGCCCAAATGGAAGATTTACTTGGCGGAAAGCGTTATTTGGATGTTGATTTCTTTGCTGAAGAATCTGCTTTGATCACAGGATTAGGCTCAGATCTGGCTCAGTCTGATTTGAGAAACCCTAACCGCACAGTGCAAGTAGGAGATCGCTATAAATATAATTATACAATAGATGCTGAAATATACGATGGGTTCCTGCAGGCTCAATTTCAATATCGGCAAGTCGATTTTTACACAGGCCTTAGTTTTGGTAAAACCGCCTACCAGCGAACTGGGATCTATGAAAATGGATTTTTTCCGGGAGATCGCTCTTTTGGTCCCGGCGAAGAGCTTGATTTTACAACTTATGCGTTCAAAACAGGAGCAACTTATAGGTTGTCTGGCCGTCACATATTTACTATGAATGCCGCTTATTTTAAAAATGCACCTACCATTCAAAACTCCTACAGCAATGCCAGACAGAATGGAGATACTGTAGATGGAATAACAGAAGTCAAAATTCAGTCTGCAGATTTAAGCTATATCTATAAGTCTCCAATCTTAAGCGGACGACTTACAGGATTCTACACAGGCTTTCAAGATGAAACAAATGTAGGATTCTATTACACAGAGGAGCTCACTGGATTGCCCTCTGCAAACAATCAAAACAATGCCTTTGTACAAGAGGTAATGACCGGAATTGATAGGTTACATTATGGAGTTGAGTTTGGTTTAGAAGCTCAGGTTTTATCTACTTTAAAGCTTAAGGCTGCTGGCTCATTTGGACATTATATTTACGATAGCAATCCAGATATTTACTTAACAAGCCAGAACTTCCCGGATATGCAATTAAGATTTGGAGACGGGAAGACAGAAATGAAAAACCTTAGAGTTCCTGGAGGACCAGAGCGTGTCCTCCAGCTTGGATTTGACTATAGAGATCCAAATTATTGGAACATAGGCGTAACAGCCAACCACTTTTCTCATTCCTACATCAGTCCTAGCGGTTTACTTAGGTCAGACAACTTTGCACTAGATACAGATGGAATTGTTTACAATGATTACGATGAAACTGTGGCAAGAGATATTTTGAAACAAGAGCGATTTGATGATTATATGCTGGTCAATCTTGTTGGAGGTAAATCTTGGAGAGTTGGTGATTACTTTGTTGGCTTTTTTGCCGTCGTCAATAATGTCCTAAACAAAGACTACAAAACAGGTGGTTTTGAACAGTCCAGAACCAGTAATTTTAGAACCCGAGCTGAAGATTTGAGCAGAGAAAACGGAGCTTTATTTGGTAACCGCTATTTCTTTGGATTTGGAACCACTTATTATTTGAGTGCTTACATAAGATTTTAAACTATAAAACTGAAGACGATGAAAAAATTAAATAAAAACCTGCTTTTTGTGCTTCTGTTTGGATTTCTATTATCGTTCGTTTCATGTGTAGAAGATGACGATTTTGACACTCCGCAGTTTGAACAAACTCCCCCGGAAATTGAGGGTACGATTATAAGCTTATCCACATTGGAAGGAGCTTTAGCGCAAAGTGATAACATGCAAAGCCCCTTTACATTTGAAGAAACCAATACATATGCAGAAGCTTATGTCGTCTCCAGCGATGAGTCGGGCAACTTTTTTAGAGAATTGATAGTGCAAGACCAACCAGAAAATCCAAGCTTTGGTATAGCCATTCAGTTAAATGCCAGCCCTTTGTTTACAAAATTTGAATTTGGAAGAAAAATCTACATCCAGCTGGATGGTCTCTCTGTAGGGCGTAGAATAGGAAATGCACCGATGCTTGGGATAAAGGACGGTACGGATGTGGGGCTCATTCCTGAAGCATTTCTGGATGAAGTGTTGATTAGAGATACCCTTGTTGCAGATATAGTTCCCCAACCGCTTCAATTGTCAGAGCTTTCATTCGCTCAGGTAAATACTTACTCAGAACTTACAGATGTTCAGTTTTCATCACAGTACTTTTTTCCAGATAGAACTACGAGCTATGCTTCAGAACCTTTTGATGAATTTGATGGTGAGCGGGTTTTAGAAAGTTGTTTGAGTCCGTTTGAACTCATTTTTAGTACCAGTTCATTTGCAGATTTTAAGGGTCTATCTCTTCCTCCGGGTTCTGGATCTATAAAAGGGATTTTGACCAGAGACTTCTTTGGCGAATTTTTTACTTTCTATATCAATACTCCAGAAGATGTTGATATGGTTGGTGAACGTTGTGACCCACTGGTCTTTTCTTGCGGTTTGGCATCTACTCCTGCTACCAATGTACTTATCGATGTGGATTTTGAGGATCAAAATACCAATTCCCCAGTGAATATTGCGGGATGGACCAATTTTGTAGAAACAGGTACTCAGCCTTGGGAAGCCTTCGAAAGTAATAGCGCCAATTCATCCTTGGGTATTTCAGCTCGAGTTGGATCTCAAAATTCTGGCGATGATAACACTATTTCATGGCTCATCACACCTGAACTTTCCATAGAGTCTAATTCTAGAATCACTTTTGAATTTAAAACCTCCAATAGCTTTTCAGATGCTAGTATCCTGGAAGTGCTCTACTCTTCAAATTGGGATGGGACCGAAGAAGGTGTAACCACTGCAGACTGGGGTGATGTTACAGATGCTACCATCGTTTCAGATGATCAGTTTTTTGGGGACTGGGTCAGCTCCGGACTTATAGATATGTCTTGTTTTGACGGGGATGGGTATATAGCTTTCAAATACACAGGAAGCGGAGACGAGAACAAAGATGGTACGTATGAATTGGATGATATCTTGATTAGTGTGGAGTAATTTTAGCTCGTTCTCGACTTAAAAAGGTGTTTAAAATACGTTTTTAATAAGCCACATTTCACTTTGAAAACCTTACCTTATTTCAAAACTAAACCCACGCCTATTTTTTCCAGTAAGTACGGATTGTGTTCGATCACTAAAACATCATTATCGACACTTAGTTTTTCTAAGATGGTAAAAAGTAAATCAATATCTGCATAATGTAAACCCGTGCTGGGTTCATCTAATACAAAGAGTTCGTTTTTGGGAGCATCCTGTAGCCAGTTCAAAAGCAATAGGCGTTGCTTCTCTCCAGAAGAAAGCGATTGCACAGTCTGTTCCAAGCTCAAATGAGCTAAGCCGATAGCTTCCAAACTATTTATAAATTCTAGAGTTTTATCAGGTGCCTTATCTTCAGGAAACCAATTTTTCAACTCTAAAATGTTCATCTCCAAAACATCTGCAATATGTTTAGACCTTACTTTGTAGTCTAAGATTTCTTTACGGTACCGTAAGCCTTGACATGCTTCGCAAGTTTCAATACTGTTAGCAGTAATGTCTAAGCTGGTTTCCACAAAGCCTTTTCCCTTGCAATTAGCACATTGGCTTTTTTTAGTTTTATAAGAAAAGGCACTGGCTTTTAACTTGGTCTCGCTGGCGAAAATTTTACTGATCTCTTTCAAAAAATCTAAGTAAGACACCAATAAGGTGGAAGCATAAGTCCTAAGCTTCTTGGGTTCAAAATAATGCGCTCCTGCATAAGCTTTTGGAAAGTTAATCTTAGAACAATTAACGGGTTGACCAGTTTTGATACTAGGAATCAATATGTCTTTTACCAAAGTTGTTTTACCCACGCCAGATTTACCAGTTAACGCAGTAATACCACCAATAGGTAATTCCAGACTATCTTTTATCAGGCTATGCTTGGCTAGTTTTTGAACGCTGATGTGTGCCTTTCCAGGTTTAAGGTGCCTTGTTTTGGCAGGTGACTTCAGAAAAGGATGGCAATCTGCTTGCTGGAGTAAGCCTTTAAAATCTCCTTGATAAGTGATATGACCCCCTAGCTTCCCGGCTTTATGACCGATTTGTACGATATGGTCCGCTGCCTGAATGATGGATTTGTCGTGTTCAATCAAGATCACCGTATTCCCTTTTTCAATCAGTTCTTTTAAAATCCGGACCAGGTCGGGTATATTCTCCTGAGACAGACCTGCAGAAGGTTCATCTAATAAATAAGTAATACCTTTTAGAGGACTATTCAATTGTTTAATCAAAGCGATTCGTTGATTTTCTCCTCCAGAAAGTGTTGGTGATTTTCGGTTGAGTTGCAAGTGATCTATGTGTAGCTCTTTAGCTCTTGAAATGGTATTGATGAGTTGCGTTTCAATTTTGGAAAGTAATTTCCCATCTATCGTTTTTGTCTCAGCATGTTTTGATAGCCAAACTTTCAAACTTTTGAAATCCATCGATTTCATAGCGTGTATCGATTTTCCTGCAATAGTAAATTTTAAGCGCTCCGGTTGTAATCCACTACCCTCACAATGACTACATGTACTATGAGAAAATAAAGCCGTCAACTGACTGATATTTTTGTTTTTTCGAGTTTTCAAATATTCATCCTGTAAATAGTTGAAGAGTCCATCCCAGGTCATTGTTAATGCTTGAGTTCCGCTACGTGTTTTAGTTTGATAAACCCAATCCGCTTCCCAGATTTTTTCTCCCGTGCCATTAAGTAAAACGTTTTTCTGTTGGACTGTAAGCGCTTTAAAAGGAGTCTTCAGATCAAATCCATAAGCAGCCCCTACGCTTTTCAAAATGGCCATGTGTTGTCCGGCAGGATCTCCATAATAGCCAATGGCCTTATTATGGTCAAATAATCCTGTGGCTATACTCTTATCTTCATCCAGAACAAGTTTGTTGAGGTCTGGAAGTAATTCTTGCCCAAGGCCTTCGCAAACTTTACACCTTCCTAACTCATGGTGATTGGAAAAATGGCTGGCAGACAATTCTTCTCCCTGGTATTGTGCTTTCCTTGAAAATGCAAAACGAAAAATTTTGTCGATTCCAGTTTGTTTGGCAATATCTGAATGCTGAGAATAATTCTTTTGTTTTCTCGTGATGCAAATACTTGGTGTGAGCCCTTCTATGTGATCCACTTCAAACTGAAAATTTACACCAACTCTGGACTGTTGGTAAGCCGAAAACTGCTTGACCATTTCCTGTAGAGCGTAACCATGCAAAGTATCAATAACTAAGGAAGATTTACCAGAGCCTGAGAGACCAGTCACCACAGAAAGTTGATGCTTAGGCAAGTCTAGATTTAAATCTTTTAAATAATGCGTTCTTGCCCCCCGTATGGATATCAATTCTCTTTGCTGAGGCTGTTCTGCTTTTAGTTCGATAGGTTTTACCTTTAAAGCATTGTCAAGCCAAGTATCGCATTCCTTTATAAAAAGCTGATGGTTTTCGAAGCAAACAATGCCAGCAGTTTGTTGCTTTAGTTGTTTTAATGCCTTTAGTAATTGAGTTGCGTTTTGGTAATGTAATCCTATACTGGGTTCTTCCAATACCAAGAGTGTTTTTTGGGATTTCTTTGCAAAGTGCTTGGTGAGTTTGATCCTTTGGGCCTCACCTCCCGATAAGGTGTTGGAGGGTTGGCCTAGTTTGATATATCCTAAACCTAACTGAATCATTAATGACAGTACATCTGTAATATTATTTTCACCAGAAAAAAAGTGCAACGCATCATCGATACTCAGATTATAAATTTCTGAAATATTCTTATCTTTCCAAAGCACACGGAGTACCTCAGGGTTAAAACGCTTACCGTTACAAACTGGACAAATTTGATTAATATTTCCCATTACACTCATGGAAAGTGTAATGACTCCTGCACCTTCACAAGTACCACATCGCCCTTTTTTATTATTGAATGAAAAGGCACCTTTGCTAAGGTTTAAGGATTTTGCCTCAGGAGTTTTCGCTAGTAAATCTCGAATTTTATCTGCCAGCCCGGTATAAGTTGCTGGATTACTGCGTGGAGTCTTCCCGATAGGCTGGTCGGTGACGGTGAGAAGATGCAGGTCCTTACGTTCGCAGAATTCAGTAATACGCTCCGTGAGTTGTGGTGTTTTTCGGCTGATGACCGAAAGGGCATTGGCTTGTGGTTGAAAACCTTCAGAAGAAACCTTTTTAGATGTCTCATTCGAAGCTTTAGCATTTGAGATTCTGTTGGATTTTAAAGCAGATAATGTAGGGCTAGTAAGATGTTTAGCCTTCAAGAATTCTTCTTTAGAGCCGTTAAATACAACTTCTCCACCATTTACTCCTGCTTCTGGCCCCAACTCCACAATCCAGTCGGCAGCTTGTATAAAATCCAGATCGTGTTCTACTACCATCACCGTATTCCCCCGATGGATGAGTCGATTTAAAATATGAAGTAAATAGTCTTGGTAATCAGCCGAAAGACCTATGGAAGGTTCGTCAAATACATATAAAATGCCTTGTAATCTAGAATTCACCTGATTGATGAGTTTGATGCGTTGCCCATCACCAGAGGAAATCTCTTGACTAGGAGTGCTCAATTGATAGTCACCCATTCCCAAACGGATAAAATCCTGTAATTGGTCGCTCATTTTGTCGACCAACTGTTCCTCTCCTGGTGAGAGTTTAAGATGACTCAGCTTATCGTATAAATCCTTTAAAGATAAATCCATCCAGGCTTTAAAATTCTGTCCCTTCCATTTGTATGTCAAGTGTTCTGCTTTGATACGCCCACCTTCACAGCTAGGGCATACTCTGGAACTAGCAAACTTTAGAATATTTGGGTTTCTATCCAGTCTTAAAATGTTTTGCATGATGGGTAGCATGCCTTTATAATAGCCTTCTTCTCTAGGTTTGGCCTTGATACCAGACCAGCGTAAGCGAGATTCCAGACCATGTTTTCCATAAAATACCTTAAGCCGGTCGCTACCATATAAAACCACGTCCTTTTGTTCATCTGATAGTTCTTTCCAGGGAATATCTACATGAAACCCGTGAGCTTTGCACACTTTATTTAATTCCTCCACGGTGATTTGTGAATAGACAATGTAACCATTGGGCAAAGTAGTTGTGATCGCTCCTTCTCTTAAGGTTTTATTTTCATCCCCAATGACTTTGTCTAAATCTATGTATTCGGCTTCTCCGATTCCACGGCAAACTTCACAGGCGCCTTTTGGATGATTAAAAGAAAAAAGAGATTTGCTCATGGTTTCTTCAGCAGAATACCGAGCGAATAGTATTCTGAACATGGCAGTCAACTCTGAAAGCGTTCCGAATGTGGTATTGATAGACTGGAAACGTTTCGACTGTTCAACCTTAATGACGGGAGGTAAATTTTGAATATCATCAACTTCTGCTGTTGGAATGGCCTGTCCATTTTGTTGGTTGTAAGCCGGCATAGTTTCCAGGAAATAGCGATAGCCTTCATTGGCAATCACATTCATAGCCAGAGACGATTTTCCAGATCCAGATAATCCAGTGACAACGATAAGTTGATGTTCAGGAATATCTAAATCTAAGTTCTTCAGGTTATTTTGATGGGCGTTTTTTATCTTCATTGCGTATGATACTTTCTGTTTTGAATCCAAATAAAAAATAACTGTCGTATACAATGGACTTATAATACCTCACAGTCCCCAAAGCTTTGGGGACTGTGAGGTCTAAACACTTGATTGATTGGTTGACCAGTGTTTATTAT
>CAZOAD010000067.1:6368-11627 GCA_964577705.1 uncultured Mesohalobacter sp. | reverse complement strand
CCAGTTAAGGTCATATTAGCTTCAAACTGAATATGCTTAGACATTTTTCCGTTATTCGGAACTCGGCTTTTAGCATAAGATGCATCAAATCCACCACCTTGCCAATCACCTAAAAAGTCTGCCCCAACACCAACAATTGTTTCAGCTTCACTGAAATCATAATTAGCCAAAGCTCGAATACCGTACTTGTTTCTATAAGCATTTAGAGCTGCTTCTTCAGAAATGGCATCATATACAATATGTTCTACGTTTGCATACTTTTCCTTAAACTGTTTTATAAGTCTATTAACAGATGGACTTGCGTAGGTTTGTGTTAATAGGACTATTGATTTATCACCAATATTTTTTAAATCTTGTGATACCCGATCATCAAATTCTGTCCATGTCGCATCTCTGCCCTCAATTTGCGGGTTTTGTAGACGTTTAATATCATATAGCCCTAAAACTGAAGCGTGTACTCTAGCTTTACCAGCTGTAAAGTTACTGGCAGAGGTGTTATTATCAATTTTAATTGGTCGTCCTTCACGTGTTTTTACTAAAACACTGGCAAAGTCAAAACCATTTGCTATCGTGGTTGCGTAATAATCAGCAACACCAGGAATTACTTCTTCTGGTTGAACTACATAAGGAATTGATTTAATGACTGGTCCTTCACATGCAGCTAAAGAAGCTGCAGCAGTACTAAAACCAACGTATTTTAAGAAATCACGACGGCTAGTTTGAGAGCTGTCAAGTTTTTCTTTATCACCTAAGAATTCATCTGTAGGAATATGCTCTGCAAATTCCTTTTGCTCAAGTGCTTCAACTACTGGATTTTGATCGTTTAATTGATCAGCACTTTTCCAATATTTTTTTTCTGATGACATATCTTGATTCAAATTTTCTTCGTTTATATTTAGTAGTGACACTTGCCACATTCAATTCCGCCCATTTGAGCAGCTGTTACTTTTTCTACACCATATTTTTTAGCCAATTCTTCGTGTATTTTCTCGTAATACTCGTTGCCTTCCATCTTAACGTTTGTCTCACGGTGGCAATTTATACACCAGCCCATGGTCAATGGCGCATCTTGATACATGATTTCCATCTCTTCAACAGGACCATGACATGTTTGGCATTCAATCTCCTGGGCGATCCGTTCGTCTGGTGGATGCTCTACGTGGTCATGGTGGGCATGGCCGTGGTGCACCGGATGGCGTTCAACAGGGCGGCCACGGTGGTTAAAATAAGCGAAATCTGGTAGGTTGTGTATTCTAATCCATTTTACAGGTTTTGATTCTCCTGAATAAGATTGCGTTTGCGGATCCCAACCTGTTGCTTCGTATAATTTCTGAATTTCTGCGTTATAATCAACGTTAAACTCTTGTTCTCCCTTGGCTTGGGTTTCTGGCGCAACTTCTGCAATTTGTTTGTGACAATTCATACAGACGTTAAGCGAAGGAATACCTGAATGCTTAGACACTCTTGCTGATGAGTGACAATATTTACATTCAATCTGATTTTCTCCTGCGTGTATTCTATGAGAATAATGTATTGGCTGTATTGGGGCATATCCCTGATCTACACCAACCTGCATTAGGAATCCGTATCCACCCCAAGCTACCGCAAGAAGCAAAAATACGACCGCAACAAGCACTAAAAACTGATTTTCTGCAAAAGCAACCCAAATTGGTTTTCCCTTTGGTTTATCAGCTTTTACAGGAATTCCATTAGCTTCTGCAAATCTGTTAAGTGTTTTATTAACTAAGTAAAGTATGACGGATAAGACAAGAAGAACAATCGCCAAAAGGCCTAAAACAATTTCGGTAGAAATACCTCCACCACCTTGACCTGCTGCTGGAGCTGCTGCTGCCACATCGACCTTAGGTTCTGGTTTGGGCTGCTCTACATATGCCAAAATATTATTCATATCCTCATTACTCAACTGAGGAAAAGCATTCATCGCTACCTTATTCCACTCTTCGTATAACTGAACCGCTTGGGTGTCACCAGATTTGATTAACTCCTGACTATTAACAATCCACTTGTATAACCAGTCCATGTCTCTACGCTTAGTCACCTCATGCAGAGATGGCCCAGTAGCATTTTTATAGCGCTTATGACAGGCAGCACAAAGAGAGTTAAACATTTCCTTGCCTTTAGCAGGATCTGCATTGGCAACAACTTCAGGTACGTAAGAACCAAATCCTCCGCCTTCACTATCTGCCTTTGCTTCGTCTTGTGCGAATGTTGTAAAAGCGAAAAACAAAAGAAACACTAGGATGAATGGTTTCAGAATAAATGGGCGTTCCATCGTCTTTTTCATATAAAATTTATTAACCTTTTTTAATGTGACCCCCATAATACTATAGGTTTGAGCGTCAAAAAAAATTGACTACAAAAGTAACACTTAAAGAGCGTTTCTGGAATACCTACATATGTTAAATGGCAATTTATAATCTTTCTAAATTACAATTTAAATGCTTTGTTTTCCGTTTAACTGTACATTTGCTTCAAAACCAAGACCATGTTAAAAACCATATTTTTTTTAAGCTTTATATCAGTCCTATATTTTACAGGAAATTCTTGTTTTGCTCAAACTCAACTCACTGCTTCAGAACTCAACACTGTTCAAAAATTAATAAAAGAGAAACACGATTTAGAATCCAACAATGAATTGAAAAGTACCTATAAACTTCAAATCTTTTCCTCTGGTTCCTTGGAAGAAGCTAAGCAAACTCAACAAGAATTTGAAGCCCTTGGGCATGAGATAGAATCCAAAATCATTTATCAGACACCAAATTATAAAGTTTGGGTTGGTAATTTCAGAAATAGAATCCAAGCGGATAGAGCCAACGAAAAAATAAAATCTGAGTATCCAAATATTCTCATCATTCGCCCTGGAAAATAAGCAGACTCCCCATTTGATCTAATACATTATACAAATTCTAGTAGAAATTGTAACTCTTAAAGAACTGTTCTTTGTATTTCTTCGTAAATATGATTAAAGGTATTATTTAATGACTAAAACAGCACTTTTAATTTTTGCAAGAACTGCTTCCGAAGAAAGCAAGCATAAAACTTTTAAGGCTTCTGAAGTTTTTTTTGATTACCAAAACAAGGAGTTGATCAAGTTGGCTCAAGCATCCAAACTAGAGTATTTTTGGATTGATGAGCATCAACAAGTTGGCGATCGTTTTGCTCTGCGCTACCTCAATGCCATTGAGAGTATTTTTCAAAAAGGATTTAGCCAGGTTATTTCTATTGGTAACGATTCTCCAGGTTTAAACTCAGACCATATCCAACAGGCAAAAGAAGCTCTACATCACACAGATATGTGTTTCGGGCCTGCTCAGGATGGTGGGTTTTATTTATGGGGAATTAAAAAGGAGCTATTCTCTAAGCAAAATTTTTTGAACCAGTCCTGGAGTACTGGACAACTGCTCTCCCAACTTTTAAAAAGTTTAGAACAGCAATCTGTTTCTGTCATTTGTCTTCAAACTCTTGTCGATGTAGATTTCAGAGAAGACGCATTACGGCTAATGCAAACTTCACGACTGTCCTATCAACTGAAACTGATCTTATTTCAAATCTTAGAACAAGATCTACTTACCTATCCTCAACTTCAATTCGACTTAAAATCATCAAACGCTAACGTATATTACAATAAGGGATCTCCTCTGGCCGCTTAAACTTATCCTTTTTACCTAATTAATAAATTTGTAATCATTTCCGTTTGACCTATCTGATTCTATTATTATTTGCTTAACACTTAGACTTATAATAGAAAAATTTTTAGAATTCTGGCCTGAAAAGCCGGTGAATTAGATTTCTGGATCTTGGAATAAAGAAACACTAAAATGAAACTATTTCTTATTGCCGCATGGCAATTGATTGTGATGAGCATGTTCTCACAAACTACTATCTATGAGTCCAGAGTCTTGGACAGTAATCGAAATCCTATACCTTATGCAGCTGTATATGAAAGTGGCACTCAAAATTACGCCACGACAGATACTAACGGCTATTTTAGCTTAGAAACAAAGTCTAAAGATTTCACATTAGAAATCTCTTCAATAGGTTTTAAAACTCAAAATATTGAAGTTGAAAATGGACAACTTCAAAAGGAAATCATTTTGAAGATTTCAGAAGAACAACTCAATGAGGTCGTTGTCACAGCTCTAGGAATCAAAAAAGAAAAGCGCTCTCTGTCATCAGCGGTGTCCACTTTAAATTCTGAGCAAATGGTTAATGTACCACAGACCAATATGGTCAATGGGTTGGCCGGTCAAGTCGCCGGGGTGCAAATCACCAATGGTTCCAGTGGTGTTGGATCGTCTTCCCGAATTATTATTCGTGGCGAAAACTCGTTAAGCGGCAGTAATCAGCCCTTGTTTGTCGTAGATGGAGTTCCCATTAGCAATGAGCAAATTACCAGTGATTTAGTAAATAACGGGGCTTTACAGGAAGTCGATTATGGAAATGGAGCTTCAGAGTTTAGCCCAGATGATATTGAGTCGATTTCCATTTTAAAAGGTGCGGGGTCTGCTGCATTGTATGGGACAAGAGCAGCTAACGGAGTGGTCCTCATCACAACCAAACGCGGTAAAAAATCGGAAGGCCTTGGGGTGAGCATCAACAGTAATTTTACGATTGAAACCTTGTTGACTTTACCTGACTATCAAAATGAATACGGTGTGGGTTCTAATGGCCAGTATGCCTTTCAAGATGGAGTAAGCGCAGGTGTAAACGATGGTGCCATCAGCAGTTATGGTCCTCGTTTAGATGCTGGCTTACTAATCCCACAATTCGATAGCCCATCGGTAGATATCAATGGCAATCCTGTACGAGGGGGAGATGTGCTTGCGCGGAGATTCCCTGACGGTTCATTTACTGAAATTACGCCGACACCATGGATTTCCAGGCCAGATAATGTCCGTGATTTTTTCAATACTGGCGTTACCTATCAAAATAATATCGCCATCAGTAAAAGAGGTGAAATCGGAGGGATGAGACTGTCTTATAGTAACTTGCGAAACGAAGGTATTGTCCCCAACACCGACCTTAAGCGGGATGGAATTTCGATAAGTCTGGATCAACAACTCAGCGATAATTTACAGGTCAATACCTTTCTTAATTTTATCAATTCCCGAAGTGGGAATCGTCCTAACCTTGGCTATGGTTATGAAAATGTGCTCTATGGATTCAACTGGACTGGACGCCAAACCAATATAGCTGCACTGAGGGATTACTGGCAGGCCGGGCAAACTGGACGACAAC
>CAZOAD010000067.1:0-6358 GCA_964577705.1 uncultured Mesohalobacter sp. | reverse complement strand
CCCTACCTCACTTTGTTTGAAAATACCAACAGCTTTGATAAAAACAGGGTTTTGGGAAATGCTTCTGCGATTTACAACTTTACTGAAAACTTATCTCTTAAAGTAAGAACCAGTATAGATACTTACGACGATAAACGCACATTCAGAAGAGCGGTAAGTACCAATGCTAATCCCTTCGGCTCTTACCGGGAAGACAATGTACGCTTTACTGAAATGAACTCTGATGTATTGCTATCCTACCAAAATAAGTTTAATGACAACTGGGAGTACACCTTTAACGCAGGTGCTAATAGGTTGGACCAAGAAATCCAGTATTCCTTTTCTGAAGCCTCACAACTAGCGGTACCAGAAATTTACACTTTAGCAAATTCTCGTTCACCTTTACTGGGTAATAGCGAGCGTTTCAAAAAACGAATCAACAGCGTATACAGCACAGCAAATTTTGCATTTAAGGATGAGCTTTACGCCGATTTCACCTTTAGAAACGATTGGAGCAGCACCCTTCCTTCGGGAAATAATTCATTTAGTTATTACTCTGCGGGACTAAGTTATATTGCATCGGAACGCCTTAAGCTTCCAGAAGCAGTGTCCTTTTTGAAGTTTAGACTGAGTGCAGCTTCGGTAGGAAATGATACAGATCCTTTCCAAAACACACAAACCTTTAATCTAAACGGGAATTACGGCTCCAACTTTAGAGTGACGAATGCCACAGTTTTACAAAATACCAATCTTAGACCAGAGCGATTAGATGCTTATGAAGCCGGACTCGAAGCCTGGTTTTTGAAAGGAAGATTACAACTGGATGCTTCTGTTTATCAAAACGTCAGTAAAGACCAAATTATCTCCAGACCTATTTCCAATGCAAGTGGCTTCTCCAGCTTCAATGAAAATGGTGGTCAGATTAGAACCAGAGGTCTAGAGCTCATGCTTTCTGCTTCACCTGTCAAGACTAGTGGCTTCCGATGGAATACCAACATCAACTTTAGCAGCTTTAGAAGTGTTGTTACAGAACTTCCTCAAGGGGTAGACCAATTCGTGACGGCTACAGCCAATGTATTTGGCGGTAGCGGAGGATCAAATACGGTATTTTATATCGCCAGAGAAGGTGGACGAGTTGGCGATATGTTTGGAACCGGATTTGTAGAAATCGATGGTCAAACCTTGTACGATTCTAATGGACTCCCGGTTCAGGATCCTACTTTACGTAAACTTGGTAATTATAATCCTGATTTTTCTGTTGGCTTCAACAACAGTTTTTCCTTTAGCAATTTTGATGTCAATATTTTATTCGACTGGCGTCAGGGCGGAACCATTGTCTCAAGAATAAAAGCCCTGGGAAGCACCTCCGGTGTTTTGCAGGAAACCTTACTTGGAAGAGAAGGAGGTACACCCAACACACAGTTTTCTGATGGAAACGGAATCATAGGAGAAGGTGTCACCAATATTGGTACTCCACAAAATCCTGTTTATGCTCCTAATACAACAGCCGTAGCTGCCAGCACCTTCAATAATGCTTTTTATGATAGAGGGAATGAAGCCAGTGCTTTATATGATGCCTCCTACGTAAAGTTGAGACAACTCAGCATTTACTATACGTTTCCTGAGAAGGTAGCAAAATCTTTGGGCACAGAAGATCTAAAAATTGGACTCATAGGTAGTAACTTATTACTTTTTACTGAGAATCCTCATTTTGACCCAGAGCTCAATGCACTGCAGGAACGAAACATCGTTCAAGGTGTAGAAGATTTCTCTTATCCTTCTACCAGAAGTTTTGGAGTAAGTTTAAAAACTAATTTTTAAGAAAACAGTTATGAAACCTATACAAGCATACGTCCTTTTTTTTATATCTCTAGTGGCTTTAAGCTGCACAGAAGATTTTGAAGATATCAATGATAATCCCAACGCTCCCCAGCAAGTAAGTCCTGAATTCTTGTTGACAAATGTAATTTTAGAACAAATCAATGAACACACTTACAACCAGGGCTTGAGACTGAACAACTACCTGGCTCAATTTAATGCTGATGTAGAATTTGAACGGATCGATCGTTACGAATTAGGCAGTAACAGTGGTTACTGGAACTTAATTTTTGGACTTTTGGCCGACCTGGAATCCATGAAAGAATTACCGGGCTACAATGAAGCCTATGATGGTGTGGCTGAGATTTATAAGGTTTATCTGTTTTCTCAGTTGACGGATATGTGGGGAGATGTCCCTTACACTGAAGCCATTCAGTTTGATGTACTCAACTTTACGCCAGTGTACGATACTCAGGAAGAAATCTACACCAATCCAAACAATGGCCTATTAGCTCGATTAGAAGCTGCTGCATTTCAACTGGAAAATACAAGTGAAAGCATTCGTGGAGACATCATGTTTGACAATGACCTCAACCAATGGGTAAAGTTTGCCAATTCTCTTCAGATAAGATTTCGCTTACGCATCAGTAATCAGTTCACTGATTTCACAAAGCTTCAGGAATTGGCAGACCAAGCCAACCTGATGCAGTCTAATGCCGATAACGCCGTTGTTCCCTATCTTAGCGCTGCACCAAATCAGTTTCCTTTATTCAATGCTTCAGAAGGTATTTATCAAGGTTTAAAAATGAGTGAAAGGGTGGAAATACAACTTAAAGAATGGGATGATCCACGTTTAGAAGTGTTTTTTAAGCCTACTCCAAAAAGTGTTTTAGATGGAGCGCCAGAATTTAAAGGCCTTCAAAACGGTCTGAGTACGCAGTCCATTAGTGAAAACGGTATCGATTTGAACGATCTTTCAATCTTGTCTGATCGGTTTAGAGCCATGCCAAACGGTGTAGATGCACAAATTATGCTCTATTCTGAAGTTCAATTTGCGTTGGCTGAGGCCGTAGAACGCGGCTTTATTTCTGGAAATACCAATACCTATTATCAGAATGCCATTGAAGCTCATTTTAACTATTATGGAGCTTCGGTGCCCGACGATTACTTTACTAGAGAAGCTATTGCCTTAACTGGTACTACTGAAGATAATTTGGAAAAAATACTCACCCAAAAGTGGTTCAGTTTGTTTATGATAGGTCATGAAGCTTGGTTCAATGTGAGAAGAACAGGAATTCCTGCTTTAGAACCAGGTCCCGACAATTTCAATAACGACAGGTACCCTGTACGCTATTTATATCCGGAATCGGAACAGGCGGTCAACAAGGAAAATTATGATGCTGCTGCAGAACGCATCGGTGGTGATAATATCAACTCCACAAACTGGTGGGAAAATTAATTGGAATCAAAACTAAAACCCTATGAATAATCTATTTAAAATTAGCCTTTTGACTTGCTTTAGCCTAGCTATGATGAGCTGTCAAAAAAGCAAAACCGATACAACCGAAAAGAGTGATCAAACTTCAGCATCAGCTCAAGTGGAACAAGACCAGACACCAGAAGCTAAAAAAAGAGTGTGGATTGATGCGGATGTTGCCGTTGGGATGGAACGTTATGGTCGTGAGGGCTACAGCGATGTCGATGACGGGTATGCCATACTACAACTCTTCAAGGCAGAACATATCGATATCAAAGGGATGAGTGCCGTATTTGGGAACACCAGAATAGATGATGCTTATCGCTTGTCTCAGTACATGGCTGATGAATTTGCACCTTATGAGATTCCTGTCTACAAAGGAGCAGGAGAAGCTATAACTCTGGATACCGTTACAACTAATCCTGCTGTTGAAGCGCTCGCAAAACAATTAAAACAAGAGCCAATGCATATTTTAGCTATTGGCCCTGCTACCAACATTGCTACCTTAATTTTACTTTATCCTGAACTCAAATCTCAAATCAAAGAAGTAGTGCTCGTGGCAGGTCGCCGCAGCCCAACCGCTTATTTTGAGATTGGAAAGCCTACAGTCAGGCATGCGCCAGATTTAAACTTTGATCTAGACAACGATGCCTTTCGCGTTCTTCTTGAGAACGAAATCCCTGTAGTGCTTTGTCCTTTTGAAATTTCAAATAAAGTTTGGATCACTCAGGAAGATTTAAAAGCGCTAAGTAAAGATGGGCCTGGGGCACAATGGATGGCTGAAAAATCTCAGCCCTGGATCAACCAATGGAAAGCGATGGGTGAAGAAGGATTCAATCCATTTGATGTTCTGGCCAGTCATTACCTTATGGCTCCAGAGGATATTGTGAAAGAAGAGCTCAAGGCTCATCTCGAAATTCATCCTAACGATATGAAACTGGATGCTGAAGGAACGCATTTCAAAAATTACCTTATTTGTAATACATCAGAAGGGGCGCCAATCACTTATTGTTATGATGTGAGTGAAGATTATCATCAAAAGCTGATGCAAAGTCTTTTAAAATAAAACCCATATAAGTTTGAAACACGTACAAGAATTAACTGCCGATAAAACCAGCCTTGAAAACTACCTCAAAGGCCAGACCTGGCTACAATTGAACGAAAGTATAACAGCCGTAGAGGTCCCTGGTGATGGTAACATGAATTTCACCATTAGAGTAAAAACTAAAGAACGTAGTTTTATCATCAAGCAAAGCCGAAATTACGTCGAAAAATATCCTCAGGTACCCGCACCAGAAGAGCGAGCCCTTCGGGAAGCTGAGTTTTATCAGATGGTAGCAGAGCATAAGTCGCTAAGTCAACAGATGCCTCAACTTAAGGGTGTAGATAAAGTTAATCATGTCCTCAACCTGGAAGATTTGGGTGACGGAGTGGATTACACTTTTCTATACCAGGAAGGAAATAGCATCAGCGATACCGATCTGGAACAAATCATGTCTTTTGTTGCAGAATTGCACCGGAGCGTTAATGTGAAAACGACCGAAGCAAGACTTCCTAATAAGGAAATGCGGAAGCTCAACCACGAACATATGTTTATCTACCCCTATTTGGAAAACAACGGTCTCAACCTGGACGATATTCTTCCAGGTTTAAAAGCTATCGGACAGCCTTTTAAACAGGATGAGCATTTAAAACGTAAAGTGGAAGTGCTTGGTAAACGCTATTTACAGAATGGAAGCACCTTACTGCACGGTGATTTTTTTCCGGGCAGCTGGTTAAAAACAGATGCTGGCATCAAATTCATCGATCCTGAATTTTGCTTTTTTGGAGATGTAGAGTTTGAGATTGGAGTGACTTTGGCCCATTTAAAAATGGCAAATCAACCTGAAGCAACCATAGAAAAAGCCCTGAATGTATACAAGAACTTGAATCCTATAGATGAAAGTTTATGTCAACAATTTATGGCTGTAGAGATTCTAAGGCGTATCCTGGGTTTGGCTCAACTACCGTTAAGCCTAGATTTGAGCAAAAGGAAAAAAATCTTAGAAGAGGCAAGAGACATTTTAGTAAAGCCATAGTCTAAAAGTAATTTAAGGAAGCTAAATCAATCCTAAGAAGAGACAACGCCATTTCAAAAGTTTATACCTTTGAGAGGTAATGTGCAATAATAAAAAACTATCTCGAAGTGAGTTTTAAAGTCATAATTTTCTTAAGCCTGCTGTTGGGACTTTCGCTTTCTGGAATTTCTCAGAGCAAGATCGATAAAACGCTTGAGCGCTACAATTCTAATTCTGTAGAATACATAAGTGTCGAAGAATTAGTCCAGCTTAAGACAGCACATCCAAATGTGAAACTTTTGGATGCCAGAGAGCCTTCAGAATATAGCATTAGTCACATCCAAGATGCCATTTATGCTGGGTATGATGATTTTACATTAGAAGCTATTCAGGATAAGATTTCTAAAAATGATACAATAGTGGTTTACTGCTCGATTGGAGTTCGTTCTGAAAATATAGGTGAAGAACTACAAGACGCTGGATACCAACATGTGTTTAACCTTTACGGAGGTATCTTTGACTGGTTCAATAAAGGACACAAGGTGTTTGACCAAAGCGAAAAACCAACGGAGAGAATCCATAGTTATAACCGATTTTGGGGAAAGTATTTAGAACGCGGACAAAAGGTATATTGATGAATAAATTAGTGATGGTGTTTGCCAAAAACCCTGAATTGGGAAAATGTAAAACACGTTTAGCCAAAAGTATTGGAGACGAAAAGGCCTTAGAGATTTATAAAACATTATTGAGGCATACTGCAGAGACCTTAGCGCAGGTAGAAGCCGATCGGGTAGTGTTTTATTCTGAAACCATTCAACACCATGATCTTTGGGATGATAATGTATTTCAAAAACAAGTCCAAATCCAAGGCCATTTAGGCGAAAAGATGCAAGCTGCATTTGAATGGGGGTTTGCACAGGGGTATTCCAAAATTTGTATTGTTGGCAGTGACCTGATGGAACTACAATCTACTGACCTGGACCAGGCCTTTCAGGAATTGGAAGCTCACGATGTCGTATTTGGACCC
>CAZOAD010000066.1:0-11916 GCA_964577705.1 uncultured Mesohalobacter sp. | reverse complement strand
TTGGTATTGTCTGTGGTGCATTCCACAAAAATGGCAATTCCATTGGGCCCATAGCCTTCAAAAGTGACTAGCTCATAATTGTCTGCATCGGCACCCGAAGCTTTCTTGATGGCTCGCTCTATGGTGTCTTTGGGCATGTTAACGCCTTTCGCATTAGATATAGCATTTCGCAGAGTAGGATTGGTTTCTGGATCTGCACTATTGCCTTCCTTCACGGCAACAGTTATTTCTTTGATTGCTCTTGTAAATTGCTTTGCTCGTTTCTTGTCCTGGGCGCCTTTTCTGTGTTTGATATTCGCCCATTTGCTATGTCCGGCCATGTATTACGAATTTAAATTTTAGTCAATATAATTAATCAAAGTAATAGTGTCAAATTTTCTACACCATAACTACTGAACACCGAACACCGAATACCAAATACTAAATACTGAATACTGAATACTGAATATGAAGTTATCATTTCAAGCTTTCCTAAAATCTGAATCCTTTATTTTAGTGATAAGTTAAAAATACCAAGGACTCAACATTATTTTAAATTTTCCTATAACCTAATTCCTACTATCTAAATTTTATTTTTTCTTAAGAACTCAAAAACTACCCTTGCAAAAATGTGCTACCAGTAAAGTTTAGACTGGATGGCTTCTGCTGTTTTTTGCTTTAGAAGTTTACGGTTAGGAAGATTTAATTCCAGGCCTTTAGTATGAATTAAAGGATGAACCACAGCACGAACAACCCCGGGACTTCCTGAGTCGAAACCATAACGAAATCGCTTTTTACTATCTGGAAATGAAATAGGAACAATAGGGATTTGATGTTCAATCGATAATCTAAACGCTCCGTCTTTAAAGTCGTCAAGCTTTTTATGGATATCATCTGGAACGCCACCTTCCGGGAAAATACAAATACTCACTCCATTTTTGAGTCGGCGCTGGGCTTGCATAAAAGCTTCTTTTCTGCTTTTAGCGTTACCTCGATCCACCAAAATGCAGGAGCGTCTGTAGATCAGACCAAAAACGGGGAGCTTGGTCAACTCTCGTTTTCCAATAAATACAAAAGGAGTTTTGGATACATGAATCATCATCATAATGTCGATCATGCTGGTGTGGTTGGCGGTAAGCATATAGCTTTTTCGCCGGTCGAGTTTGGTGTTGTAGGTGACTCTAGGAATAAAACCCATACCGTACAGTACGATGTTGGCCCATACCTTACCTAGAAAAAAAGTGGCTGGGTACCATTTCTCTTTGGACGTAGTAATCAAGAGAAAGGGAAGTAAAATAAGGAGTGGAGTAATGACGAGGATATAAAACCAAATCCGCCAAACAACTATAAAAACCTTCTTAATCCATTTCATAAGCGGCAAATTTAATAAATTGAATGGGTTCAGATAAACAAAACATTTATCTTTGAAGCCATTTGTAACTTATCTCATTCTATGTCTAGAATTTTAACTGGTGTGCAAAGCACAGGAGTCCCGCATTTAGGAAATTTATTGGGAGCTATTATTCCTGCTATTGAAATGGCAAATTCCCCTCAAAATGAATCCTTTCTATTTATCGCCAATTTGCATTCGCTTACGCAAATCAAAGAGGCTGAAGTTTTAAAAGAAAACACCTATGCTACCGCCGCCACCTGGTTGGCTTTTGGTTTGAATGTCGAGAAAACCACCTTTTATAGACAGAGTGATGTTCCTCAAGTTACGGAATTGATGTGGTACCTCAACTGTATGTTTCCTTATCAGCGATTGACTTTGGCCCATTCCTTCAAAGATAAAGCAGACCGTTTGAGTGATGTCAACTCTGGATTATTTACTTATCCAATGCTGATGGCAGCGGATATTTTACTTTATGATGCTGAATTTATTCCGGTAGGAAAAGATCAATTGCAACATATCGAAATGACCAGGGATGTAGCCGAGCGTTTTCATGCGCAATATGGAGAAACCTTTGTGTTGCCAGAAGCAAAACTTTCTGAATCTTCCAAATATGTTCCTGGAACAGACGGTGCCAAAATGAGTAAATCCAAAGGGAATACCATTAATTTATTTCAAACGGATAAAAAATTGCGCAAGCAAATCATGCAGATTGAAACGGATAGTACGCCATTGGAAGAGCCTAAAAATCCAGATACCTGTAATGTGTTTCAGCTATATAAACTCATCGGTTCAGAAGCTCAGGTGGAAGACTTAAAATCCAAATACCTCGCCGGTGGATTTGGTTATGGCCATGCTAAGCAGGCGTTGTTTGAATTGATAAGAGATACTTACCAGGAAGAACGCGAAAAGTTTGAGTACTTCATGAACAACAAACCAGAAATCGATAGATTATTGGGGATTGGTGCTGCAAAAGCAAAAGAAGTGGCTGATAAGGTTTTGGAGAGAGTAAGAGTGAAGTTAGGGTATTGATTTTTAAGTATTATAACCTAATCTTTTATTAACTTAAAAAATATAGGAGCAAGAGCTAAAACAAATTTAACGCTTCTTATATTCGAATTTTTATTAATTTTTTATGGTTGTATTATATTTTTTGCTCTTGCTCTTATTAAAATTGTTAGCTTTAGTCTATTAAGCTTTTCTTATGAGTTTAAAGACTCCGAAATAAATAGACAAAACTCCTAATAAAGCGATAGGAATATTAAGAATATAACTAAATTCATAAATTTTCAGAAAAGCAAACAATATCATTAGTAAGCAACCTATAGTAATGAATTTATGTTTGATAATTCTAACTTTCATAATTCTTTAATTTACAATTGCTGAATACCACAAGCTATACCTCCACCAATTACACACAATGGACCAGTTAACCAACAAGAAAGCGTACCAGCTGGGTCATCTTCCCAATCATCATAAAGTCTATCTATGGCATCGTCCATGCAGGACCCCCAACTTTTATTCGTAGAACCAATAGAAATAACATTAGTGATACCAGAATCTAAATATTTTATCGTTACAATATTTTTTGAGATAACTTCACTAAAGTTTGCAACTAAATTTTGTGTTGAAACATCATTTATATTAAAGACAGATGCATAAACTTTTTTCCCGTCATAACTTAGTGTAGCATATTCATCATTAGTAAAATAATAAATTGCATTTTCATATTCTGCATTTTTTGATTCATTGAATCTTAGGTTTTCAGAAATTAAACTAGAATTACCTAGTCTTGGGTGCTTAGATGTTACTTTTTCAATTTTAGTAACATTTTCTGGAAGCTCATTGAAATAGGTTTCTAAAACTTCAGCTTCCTCACTAATTAAATCTGAATTGGTTTCATAAGCAAGTTCATCTTCATCTGAACAGGAAATTGATAATACTGATAATAAAAAAAGATAAATTGATAAAAATTTGGTTGTTTTCATAATTTAAAATTTAAGTTAACAATACCCTACTCTTTCGCTTTTCGGTTTTATCTGCGTCTACTCTATTATTTTAGTGGATTTTCGATTTCATATCCTCCACTGTATGGGTTGTCAGCCCTTTAATTGACACCAATTTTTTAAAATTTTTGCATGGCAATTTAAGAGCCATTTTAGAAAATATGTCAAAATGTCATTTTCTGAAAGTTTCGTTAGTGTCCTGCAATAACTTTTAAATCAAGTTGTTTTTTTGAAAATGAAAATGAGGGATCTAATAAACTAACAGATAATTTAGAGTTTTTCTCTTAATGTAATCGCTCTATAACTTGGGTTAATCGCATGAGAACAGGTGCGGGGTGGAATAATGAAATCTCTAGATCTGTTGTTATGCAATAACTACTAAGGTTGCCAGGACTTAAACCTGTAAATTAACGCAACTCTACGCCGACTTCAGTCTTTCTATCATTTGTATTTTGGATTAAAACCTTCAGTAGTTCTAAATCCAAACACCAGAATTAAGTGATTTCATCGCCTCATAGCAAAGCAACTTTCACAATCAATATGTATCTTAGAGCAAAATCAGAAAAAAAAAGATTATGAAAAATGTGTTGGGCACAGAATTAAAAGCCTGTTCTTACGATCCGATGACAGGAGTTTTTCGTGATGGGTTTTGTAAGTATGCGGAGCAGGATAGAGGATTGCACATTGTTGCAGCGAAGGTGACGGAAGGTTTTTTGGAATGGAATAAAGCGCGGGGGAATGATCTGGTATCGCCAAAACCGCAGTGGAGCTTTCCTGGCCTGAAGCCCGGAGATTGGTGGTGTGTCTGCATGGGAGTTTGGTTAAAAAGTAAAGAGGCTGGATATCCGTTATACTTAAAATTGGAATCCTGCCATGAAAAAATGCTGGAGTATTTGTCTATGGATACTCTCAAAGAATGGGAATATAAGGACCAATAAAAAAAGCTGTCTCAAAACCTGATTTAAAGATAGATGTCATATTGAGCGCAGTCGAAATATCTTGAATTTCGATAACATGGATTTCTCGACTTCGCCTCCCTTTAACGGCAGGTGGGCTCGAAATGACAAACTTTAAAGTTTTGAGACAGCTTTGAACGACTTGAATTCAAAATTCTTTTCTAAGAATTTTAGTTTTTCAGAGACTGCATGTCAATCACAAATCTATACTTGACGTCTGAATTTACAACCCTTTCGTAAGCAGTGTTGATATTTTGAATATTAATCATTTCCACATCCGAAACAATGTTGTGTTCTCCGCAGAAATCGAGCATTTCCTGAGTTTCCTCTATTCCACCAATAAGTGATCCTGCAAGTCGTTTTCTTTTCACGATAAGGGCTCCACCGTTTACGCCTTTTAATGGCTCGATAGCACCAACCAAACACATGGTTTTATCACGTTTAAGGAGGTTCAGATAGGGATTCACATCGTGACCTACAGGAACCGTGTTGAGAATAAAATCAAAGGAATTGGCATGTTTTTTCATCTCTTCTTCATTCTTTGAGATCAAAATTTCATCTGCACCGAGGCGCTCTGCATCTTCGCTCTTGCCTGGAGAAGTAGTAATCATTACCACATGTGCGCCCAATGCATGAGCAAATTTAATTCCCATGTGACCTAGTCCGCCAAGACCAACCACACCTACTTTATCTCCTTTCTGAACGTTCCACTGTCTTAATGGTGACCAGGTAGTAATTCCTGCACAAAGAAGAGGTGGGACTGCCTGAATGTCCAAGTTTTCCGGGACGTTCAATACAAACTTTTCATCGACTACAATTTCTTCGGAATAGCCGCCAAAAGTGTGTCCACCAAGGTGCGAATCTGGGCTATTGTAAGTTGCTGTCATTCCATTTTCACAAAACTGCTCTAGGCCTTCTTTGCATGAATCGCATTCTTGGCAGGAATCCACCATACAACCTACACCAACTTTTTGTCCTTTTTTGAAAGTAGTGACTTCACTCCCCACTTCCACAACATGTCCTATGATCTCGTGCCCAGGTACAACTGGGTATCTGGAATTTTTCCAGTCGTTTCGGACTTGGTGTATATCACTGTGGCATACTCCGCAGTAGTCTATTTCTATATGAACATCTGTTGGCAAAAGAGTTCTCCTTTTGATGTCCATTTGTTCTAAATCGGCATCGCTTGCTTTAGCGCCGTATGCTTTTACTTCACTCATAATTTTGATTTTTCATAAAAGTAATTTATGAGAAATGAAATGAGCTCTTGTTTGACATCACTTTAACCTTACTGTCTTAATACTTTTAAAAGAATAAGGATAATTAAGCATGACCTATAAATCCACAATTGTAGAGTTTAGGTTGTTATTGCTTTTATTTTAGCTGTATAGGTTACTCATTAACAATTAAGACGTTTTTGAGATAATCATAATCTACAAAATCTACTTTGTATTGTTGTATTAAAATAACCTAACTAACTATACAACTCTAAAAATCTTTGGTTTAAATGAGGAATAGATTGAAAAAACTTTTCTATTTTGCTTAACAAATTTTACTGAATGAAGTCAAAGACTTTTTTACTACTTATCACTTCTGTATCTGCGCTTGGTGGGCTTTTGTTTGGTTATGATACTGGTGTTATCAATGGTGCTCAATACTTCCTAAGTCAGTATTTTGACCTGGATCCAGCCATGAAAGGATGGGTAGTAGGTTCTGCCCTCATCGGCTGTCTTGTAGGGGCGGTTAGTGCCGGCTACTTGAGTATGAAGATAGGTCGTAAGTATTCTTTAATTATTTCTGCTTTACTCTTTACGGTCTCTGCTTGGGGCTCTGGGTTGCCTTCTTTTCTTCCCGAATCTGTTTCATTACTCGTGGGATTTAGAATAATTGGAGGACTGGGTATAGGCATCGCCTCTATGTGTGCGCCAATGTACATCGCTGAGATAGCTCCATCACATAAGCGTGGGAGTTTGGTAACCTTCTACCAATTGGCTATTGTCATTGGTTTTTTTGTTGTGTTTTTGGCTACCTATTTTATTGGACAGAATTTAAGTATAGAGGAAAATATTGCATTTGGATGGCGACGCATGTTTTGGTCTGAGCTCATCCCGAGTGGATTGTTTTTGATTCTTTTATTTTTTGTGCCGAAAAGTCCTCGCTGGCTTTACCTCATGGAAAGGCCACAAGAAGGGTATGGTACATTGGTTAAGATCCATGGATCGCAACTTGCCAAAAAAGAAGCTGTTCAAATCCAAGATTCTTTAGATCAAAATACAGAAAAACCAAAAGTCAATTTCTTTTCTAAAACCATCTTAGGAATAATTATTATAGGAACTATTTTTTCGATGCTTCAGCAATTTACAGGAATCAATGCAGTGCTATATTATGGAGCAGATATATTTGAGAAAGCCCTTGGCTTTGGTAAAGATGACGTTTTATTACAACAGATACTGCTTGCTTTTATCAATTTAATTTTCACTTTCATCGCCATGTTTTCTGTAGATAAATTTGGGAGAAAGCCACTCATTTATATTGGCAGTGTAGGGATGATACTAGGTTTTGCTATATTGGGAATTACGCTTCAGCAACAAAGCGTTGGAGTATTATCGCTGATTGGGGTTTTGCTATTTATCGCCTCCTTCGCCATGTCTATGGGGCCTGTGGTTTGGGTCCTTTTGTCCGAAATGTTTCCCAATAGGATACGAAGCACCGCTATGTCTATTGCGGTAGCTGCACAATGGGCATCCAACTATCTGGTATCTCAGTTTTTTCCAGTTGTATCTGAAAGTGAAACCAATATGAACAGCTTTTGGAATGGATCTTTACCCTATTTTATATTTATAGCGTTTATCATCATTATCATCCTTTTTACTTATAAGTTTATTCCTGAAACCAAAAATAAATCACTTGAAGAACTGGAAGACATTTGGAATTGAGTTAAAATCAACTTTTCTTTTACTATTGTGTTTGATCTGCAGTATTTTTTATTCTGTAAATGCGCAAGAGCTTCCTCCCGTTTTAAAGTTTTCACCTAAAGATTATCAGGCTGACAATCAAAACTGGTCCATTTCACAAGCTGATAACAATTATATTTATGTAGCCAATAACAAGGGGCTTTTAGAATATGATGGGGAAGCCTGGACGCTTTATCCTTCTCCAAACCAGAGCATACTTCGTTCTGTCTTTTATCATGATGAAAAAATATATACAGGAAGTTATCGAGAATTTGGTTACTGGGAAAAGCAACCCACAGGACACCTCAATTACAAGTCATTATCCTCTAGCATAATTGATTCTATTGGAACTGATGAACAGTTTTGGACTATCGATCGGCTCGAGAACTGGATCATTTTCCAGTCTTTAGATCATATTTACTCCTACGATACTATAAACCATACCCTAAAAAAGATTGCTATCGAAGGTTCTATTACTAAGATGTACAAACTTGGCAGTGATCTTTATTTTCAAATTTCAAATAAAGGCTTGTTCAAAATACAGGATGGTAAAGCAGCGCTGGTGTCTGATCATCTAATTTTTAGAGAACATATCATAACTAACTTATACACTGTCAATTCTCAAATACTGGTTCAAACAGATACAGAGGGCATTTTTACTTTAGAAAATGCCCCTAAGCAGTGGCCGCTAGATTCAGAGACGCTTAAAGAGTTTACAGTTTACACCAGCCTTCAAACCAGAGGAGGGGGTATAATTTTGGGTACTATTTCTCAAGGTATGGTCTTTCTTCATTCAGACGGAAGTATTGATAAGCAAATTACTCAACAAGAAGCTTTAGTCAACAACACTGTACTATCGCTTTTTGAAGATAATGATCGTAACATCTGGCTAGGTCTAGATAATGGTATCAATTGTATCAATATAAATTCACCATTAAAAGTATTTAACGATGACAATGGTGCCTTAGGTACTGTTTACGCTTCTATAACCTATCAAGACAAGTTATTTTTAGGTACCAATCAGGGTCTTTTTTATAGACCATTATCTGAACCAGGTTCAAAGTTCGAAATTGTAGAAGGTTCCAATGGGCAGGTATGGACTCTTCAAATCGTGGATGGTGATTTACTTTGTGGCCACAACAATGGGAGCTTTTTATTCTCAAATAATCAATTGACTCAAATTTCTCAACTCCAAGGAACCTGGTGTTTTAAAGAGGTCCCCAATCGACCAGATCTTTTACTTCAGGGGAATTATAAGGGTTTAAGCATTCTTGAGAAAAAAGCCGATGGCTGGCAGTTTAGGAATAAACTTCAAAACTTTGAGGTGAGTTCAAAGTTTGTTGAGTTTATTTCACCCGACGAAGTTTTGATCGACCACGAGTACAAAGGAATTTATAAAGTGACGCTTGATTCAGATTATACGGCAGTAGAACAAGTTGATCAGTTTGATGATCTTGATAAAAGCTTATACTCGAGTGTGGTTAAGTTTAAGGGAGATATCTATTATGCTCAGCAACAAGGTATATCCAAGTACATTCCTGAAGACAATGATTTTATAAAAGATACCCTTTTAAGTAAATTATATTCGGAGCGTTCTTACTCCTCTGGTAAACTTGCTGTTACTGAGGGTGAAATAGGGTTGTGGAGTTTTAATGAAAATAGTATCAATATTGCCCTTCAAGGTAAGATTAATAATCAGTTTAGATTAGCATCCATTCCAATAACTGCTGATGCCAGGAGCACCATGGCTGGTTATGAAAATGTACACCAGCTTGATAAAAACCTTTATCTCATTGGTTCCACCCAAGGCTATATGGTTCTTGACTTTAATCAATTTTTGAAAACTAAAATCGATAAACCTTTAAAACTGAATACTGTTTCCTATTGGGAGAATGGAAAGCCTTCTCAAAACTTGAAATTGGATACACTACCTGAATTGAAGAATAAGACCAATAATATTAGCTTTAACTACAGTATTCCTTATTTTGATAATTACTTTGCTTCAGAGTATCAATACCGCTTAAAAGGATATCTTGGCGAATGGTCGAGTTGGAAAAAAGGCCATAGTGTAGCCTTCAATAACCTTCCTTTTGGGGACTATGAGTTTCAAGTAAAAGCTAGAATTGGAGATCTTTATGAGACTGACGTAAAGTCTTTTAAATTTACTGTCAAAAGGCCTTACATGCTTTCCAATTTAATGTTACTCGTTTATTTTGTGATCTTTATTATTATTTTGTTACTGGTTCACAGTGCCTATAGGCAATATTATAAAAAACAAAAAGAGAAACTTAAACAAGAAGCGAACAGAGAGCTAGAGCTAAAAGACTTAGAAAGTCAAAAAGAGCTCATGCAGGTAAAAAATGAACAACTGAAACAAGATGTAGATAATAAAAGTCGTGAGCTTGCCGTATCTACCATGAGTTTGATAAAAAAGAATGAATTTTTAGGTTCCATCAAAGATGAACTTCAGAAAACTAAGCCGATTCCTGCTAGTTCTAAAAAAGTAATTAAAATTATTGATAAGAACATCAATAATACAGACGACTGGAAAATGTTTGAAGAAGCTTTCAATAATGCAGACAAAGACTTTCTAAAGACCATGAAATCCAAACACCCATCTCTCACACCAAACGACTTAAGGCTTAGTGCTTATTTACGTCTTAATCTTTCATCGAAAGAGATAGCACCTTTATTCAATATTTCAACTAAAAGCGTTGAAGTGAAACGATATCGTTTGCGTAAAAAAATGGATCTCCCTCGAGAAACAAGTCTAACCGATTATATTTTAAGTATATAATACCAATACAAATCTTAAAATTATTGATATACTCCTATCTATATTCACGTTAGGTGCTTTGTTTGAAGTGATGATAGTTATATAACATGATTTGGATTGCTGAATTATTTCAAGATTTATAAATATTAATTAGTGTAAAGTTTAGAATATATACCAGACACTTTTAACTGGCAATAATAAATTTTCCTGATTCTGAAGTCGCTACTTCAACTGCATAATACTGATAATTATATAATTTAAAGTGATTAAAGGTGTTTTTCAATAAATAATACTTCGTTTACACATATTCAAAAATTCATCAAATTAATCTTATGATATTTAATTTAAATGTCCCAGTTTAGTGAGACATTTACTTTCATACTTATACTAAATACTTGGCTGAAGTTGAACATGAATCGATTTAGAAAGTGGAGATACTAGAATCATTAATCTTAAATCATTCTTTACGATAACGTTTGCGAAATCATAATAATTAATTGAATTTTAAATTAATTAACTGTAAATTAGAAATTTAAAACCTATACAAAATTTATATATAACCAAACATTAGCCATACAAAACCTAAATCCATATTAAGTAGTTAGGAAATGTGGCCAATAAAACAATCCTATTTTATTGAAGTTTTAAGGATTCGATATTATTACGCTGATTTTTTTATGATGTATATTTTTTGTAGTGTAAATATTTAAGGATTTCTTAACGAAAACGGTTAAGTTTGATAATAATCGATTTACAAAATTCTAACACATGAAAAAAATTCTAATTGCAAGTGTTTTATTACTAAGTACATTTTTTGGCTTTTCCCAAGCGCATGATGTGCAAGTTATAGCCAACAACGATGGTACTAAATTACAAGTGGATGGTAAAGATTTTATTGTAAATGGTATGAACTGGAGTTATGTTCCTATTGGAAAAAACTTTAATTACAGTTTATGGGATCAGCCAGATAACATTATCATGGCAGCACTTGATGATGAGATGGGAATGCTTAAAAATATGGGTGTTAATACCATAAGGGTTTATACAGGTATTCAACCCAAGTGGATTCAATATATCTATGAGAATTATGGGATCTACACCATGCTTAATCACTCGTTTGGTCGTTATGGTTTAACCATAGATGGAACCTGGACACCAGTCACTAAGTACGATGATCCAGCTACAAAAGATCTTTTGCTTTCTGAAGTTACAGAGTTAGCTAATGAGTATAAGGGAACTCCAGGATTACTCCTCTATCTTTTAGGTAATGAAAATAACTACGGTCTATTTTGGGCAGGGGCAGAAACCGAAGATTTTCCAGATGAAGAGGATCAAATTAATGCGGTAGGTGAAAATAGAGGTCGCCCTATGTATAAGTTGATGAATGAGGCAACTAAGGAAATGAAATCTATAGACGGTTCGGTTCCAGTAGCCATATGTAATGGAGACGTCTTGTTTCTTGAGATTATTGCAGAAGAATGTCCGGATGTAGACATTTATGGAACAAATATGTACAGAGGTAAATCTTTTGGCGATGCTTTTCAAAAGGTAAAAGAAATATATGGTAAACCAATTTTATTTACAGAATTTGGAGCTGATGCGTTTAATGTATTAGAGAACCAAGAAGACCAAAAATCTCAAGCCTACTATATGGTAGAGAATTGGAAAGAAATTTACGAAAACGCTGCTGGTCTAAATAAAGCAGGAAATTCTATCGGGGGATTTACATTTCAATTCAGTGACGGATGGTGGAAGTACGGTCAAACCTCAAATTTGGATGTGCATGATAGCAACGCTTCCTGGTCCAATGGAGGTTACGACAGAGATCACGAAGAGGGTAAAAATAATATGAACG
>CAZOAD010000065.1:8132-12383 GCA_964577705.1 uncultured Mesohalobacter sp. | reverse complement strand
GTAATCGATGATTATATCATTGATGAGGAAGCGCCAGAGACAGAGGAAGATGTTCCCAAGCCATTGAAACCTGTGACAGACACAGTGTCTTTAGACTTTGACGAGATAGAGCCAGTAGAGGATGAACCTATCAAAGAAATTCCATTTGAACTGATTGAAGATGTCCCTATCTTTCCAGGCTGCGAGAATTATAAGGATAATAAACAGAGAAAATCCTGTATGAGTGAACAACTCAAGAAATTCATCAACAAAGAATTTGATACAGGTTTGGCGGCAGATCTAGGTTTGAAGGGTATCCATAGAATTTACACGTCCTTTAAAATTAAAGCGAACGGAGAGGTAGAGTTTTTAGGCGCAAGAGCTCCCCATCCAAAACTGAAAAATGAAAGTCAGCGTGTGATCGAAAAACTCCCTACCATGCAGCCTGGTAAGCAAAGGGGTAAGCCCGTAGATGTTATTTTCTCTTTGCCTATAATGTTTAAGGTTTCTGAGTAAAACCAAAAAAACCTTGCAATTTAAAGTGCAAGGTTTTTTCAATTTGAAATTATTGGCTAATTCAATTTATCATAAGTAAAGGCAGGATAGCCCCTAATGCCATTTTCATTGGTTAAAGCTGTAAATTTTAATTTGTAGATATTCTCATCCCCATCTTTTAGCACAAAGAAGACCTCTTCTTTTAAGGTTGGAGAAGAATTTGGACCACCACCAATTCTCCAGTTACTTCCAATGCCGCGTTGATCTGAAGTGAAATTGCTGTCTTCTACCTGTTCAAGATCAAAATCAGCGAAAGCTGAGGCTTCCACCATATAAGCTTTTACATTATTGAGACTATTATTCACTATAAAATCGGTAAATCCATAAGATCCAGCACCTGGAATTTCGTTGGTAAATACTGTGAAATTCAAGTCCCAATTCATGTTATGATCTACCTGAACCACCTCGTTAGAAATTAAGCTGACGTGAGTGAATGAGTTTTGTGAAGTTTTGTTGATAGTGATTTCCTTATAATCTGAGTTTTCTAAATCAGCGTGTTGAAGAATATAATTCTCTCCATCTCTTAATATTCTTATTTTTTTCCATCCTCTTGCTTCTCCAGCTACAGCTACGCTTCCCGGTTGTGGAGTCTCTGCACCGATTTCATTTCCCAGATTAAGCAGGTAGACTTTATTTTCTGCATCTGTTGTCGATATTTCTGCAGTAACATTCGTAATGTCTGTAACGTCTAATTCTGCTGCCGCCATGAATAAGGAGCCGTTAAGTTTGACTCTAAAATCATCTCCGTTGTAAAATTTCAAATCCCAGGCCTCTCTACTGGATACTGTTGAAGATTGAGAGCTCAAATCCACAAAGACCTGGTTGGGTTGATTAGGCCCGCCAACTTCAGGTGCAAAGTTTCCGCTAGAGGCGGCTGCTTCAGAAAAAGCAACTTCCAAATCTGTATTCCCTCCTGCAATGAAATTGGACAAAGAGAAAGAAGAAATACTGAAGTTGATGGTTTTGTTTTGCCCTCCAACAGGATTTTTAAGTTTTTGCAAATCAAAGGAAACCCCTTCAGCTCCATTTTCAAATGAAAGTTCCAGAGTGCCGTTTTCAGAGTTTGGAACGGTAATAAAATCCTCCTCATAATTGGAGTTGCTTGAATTCCAGCCTATTTGAATACTTCCAGATTGCTGCGCAGGATTTGAAAAGACCACATTGATGTTGCGTTCATCTACAGCTGTCGAAAAAACAAGTTCAGAATTCTCAAAAGCTACTATTGTTTCTGTTTGAACAGGGTTGTCATCCTCACTACAACTGAATAATAGAGCAATAATAAAAATTTGTAAGGCGAAAGTTAATTTTTTCATGGTGTTTAAATTTTAAATTGATATAATAGTTTAATAAAATACGAACGTCCATAGGCTAGTAGGAGGCTGGAAGGAGGACCCGAATGTGCTCCGCCCTCAACTGCTGTTGTGTTCACACTATCAACATCGAGTAGGTTTCTGGATCCTACTGTAACATCTAGCCTTTGTTTAAAAAATTGTTTTCTTAAGCTGAAATCCATTAGCCCAAAACCATCTTGTTTTCCTCTTCTTAGTGTGGTTTCACCTGCATCATTTTGTTGTTGGACAAATTGATACTGTGGGCCGTTATATTTAAAGAATAATGAAGAGGTGACATCTATTTTTGGCACTGTATAGCTTAAACTAGAATTGGCTTGTAGTCCAAACAGAAAGTCATCATTGAAGTTTTCTCTGCTATCCAAAATTTGAGAAACCCCTGTAAATGATAAACCTAGGTTTGCCCTAAAATTTTGATAGTCTAAAGAAGTCGTGAGTGAAGCACCTACAGATTGAAATTCATCAATATTAATGTATTGATAAGCAAGTGGACTCGGGTTCACAATGCTGAGTTGTATCCTATCTTCAACATTGAGGTACCAAATGCTTAATTTTGGTTTTACTTTTAAAGTATAATCCTTATTCCAATAGGCTTTTTTGAAGTGTAAAAAGGCTGAGTAGCCCTGTTCAGGAATGAGGTTTTCGTTTCCTCTTACATCGTGATTGATGTCCACAAAATAGGTGAAGAGCTCATCGTAACTAGGAGTTCTGGGAGAACTTCCAACGACGGCCCTGACCTGCAAACCACTTTTGAATAAATATTTTGAACTTAAAGAGATAGCGAAGAGTGGATCAAAATTATTGGTCATTAGAATTCTGGCCCCTGGACGAATGGAAAATCGTTCAGATAATTCAAATCTTGATGTTAAAAAGGCATCATAGGAATGCAGACTCCGACTTACAGCTTCAGATTGAAGTGGGTTTGACATGGGAGAGGCAAAACCATCTATGAGGTTGATTTCATAACCAGCTTGTAACTCAAATTTGTCGGTAGATAAGAAATTACTCAAATTACCTCTGGAAAAGAATACGCTTCTGGATTCAAATTCATTTTTGCGAGTGTTTTCCTTATCTCCTGTAAAAAGCCTGTAGGTGAATTGTTCAACATTTCGCGTTTGTTTTTGGATAGACGCAGAAATATCTAACCTCGATTTTTCAAAAACTAGGGTATTTAAATTGAGATGATGTACAAAGCGTTGAGTATCAAAAATCTCATCGTTTGCCGTTGGATTTGAGGTTTGTGTAGATGGATTAAAGTTTCTAAAAACACTTTCAGAATACCGACTTACCGTTTCATCAAAGAATTCAAACTTATAAAATAAGTTCGTATTGTTCTTGCTGTACCTAAGAAGACCTTTATAATTTGTCTGTAGTTTTGGCAACCATTCATAACCTCGTAAGCCGTCATTTTCAGAATAATTTTGGCCTTGCTTTTCTCCAAATCTACCCTTGAAGTCGTTTCTGAACGCACTTGCTTGTACGTACCAGTTTTTATTGATATTATGACTAATCCGTAAGGATTGAATGTGTCTGCCCTGGTCGCTAAGATTGTACTCATCTCCAATACTTTCTTCCTGTAGGAAAGGAGTGATTTCCCATGTGTAGTCGGAATTTTTTCTAGTAATAATATTGATAATACCTGATACTGCATTGGCACCATATTGAACTCCCATAGCTCCTTCAACAATTTCAATTCTTTCAATATCATCTAAGTTAATTTGTGTGAGATCAGCATTATTCCCTAGACCTTCATCACTTACAAGTGGGATATTATCGACTAATATTTTGAAATACTGAGCATCCAGTCCAAAAAGCTGAACACCAGACTTACCAGTAGAGGCGTTGGGTACAATATTGATATTGAGCTGCTGATTTAAGATATCAGCTAAATTATTTGCGGCTAGATTGTCTATGGTCTTCCTGTTGATCACCTTCACTTCAAAGACAGATTTATCGACACTTTGCGGATTGATTTGGCCTGTAACGACCACTTCTTCCAAATCATTTATACTATCTAAATAAGATTTAGATGTCTTTTTGGTTTGAGCAGTACTTGTATTCGACGCCCCTATAAAAGCAACAATAATTAGTAGTTTCCTCATTATTTATATTAAGTCTTAATAAAAATACTCCGGCAAATATATTATTGTTTTTATTAAATCTAAATAAAAATATATATTTTTGCTTCCATTATTTAACCTAAAAACACAAAACAAATGAGAATCAAGAGTTTAGTACTTTCTGTTTTTTTATTAACAACATTTCTGAGTTTAGAAGCTCAGGAGTCCAAAAAAGTCCAGGATCAAAAAGCCATCAAAGACATGTGTGGTTGCTTTGAAGTGAGCTTTAAATACACCGAAACCTTTTC
>CAZOAD010000065.1:0-8122 GCA_964577705.1 uncultured Mesohalobacter sp. | reverse complement strand
GAAATTTCAATTCAGCATTTATTAGTGATCAACGATACAATGGTTATAAAGCATTGGCGACAGGACTGGTTATTTGAGGATGATAGTAAATTTGTTTATGACACTGGAAATACTTGGAAATTCATCGATCAGGAGAAAGATGAAGTTAAAGGAAAGTGGACACAAAAGGTCTATCAAGTTGATGATAGTCCAAGATATTCGGGAACTGCCACATGGGTTCATTATGACGGCAAAACCTTTTGGGAGAATGAAAGCAATTCACCATTGCCGAGACGTGAATATACCAAAAGAGATGATTATAACCTGATGAAGAGAGGCAACAGGCAAGAAATCACAGATGAAGGCTGGGTGCATGAACAGGATAATAAAAAGGTATTAAGGCAGGATGAGGGAAGTGAGTCGCTCTTAGTAATGGAAAAAGGCTACAATACCTATACTCGTGTAGAGGATGAACAGTGTTTAGCAGCCAAAGAGTGGTGGTCTGATCACAAAAAATACTGGTCTAAAGTGAGAAAAATCTGGGATGATATTTATACTTCTAATGAAGTCTTAGAGTTGAAAAAGTCTGTAGATGGCAAACCATTGTTCATGCACCTAACTCCAGAAAAGGCTCCATCTAAAAGGGATATTAGGACTACTATTGAAAAATTTATTGTAAAAGCTTAAGTATGAAATGGATTTATTTTTTAGGTCTGACTTATTTTTTCTGTTTTTCATTTATGACCGCTTCTTTTAATATTCCGAATGTACTGCAGCAAAAACTTGAGAAATCTATTGCATCAACTTTTGAAGATGAGAAGTTAACTATTTCTGAAGTTGATTATAGTCAGTATGATATTCTAAAAAAGGATAATTTACATATTTTCAAAATTTCAAAAAATGAAAATCTCATCGGCTATGCTTATCTATCCCAAGCCAAATCAAAACATGATGTTTACGATTTTGTGGTTTTGTACGATAAGGATTTAGAGATTAAAAAGTCTAAAATTTTAATTTACAGAGAGAACTACGGAAGACAAGTAGGCTCACAAAGGTGGTTGAGGCAATTTATTGGGATGAAACCTGGAGAGACCTTTAATTATGGGGAGGACATTTCAGCGGTCTCTGGTGCTACCATTACTGCCACATCTATGACTAAAGCAGTACAAAATTCATTAGCAGACATGAAGGCTTTTTAATAAATAAAGAGTTCAATTATGATTATCAGTCAATTTTTAAAAGATCAATCTAAAGAAGTAAAACATCTTATTTCTGCGTTTCTGATCGTATTGAGCATAGGCTACTTTACGGGAATCACTTTTGTTGACGACACAACTGATCAGTCCCCCACGGGAATCGAGGAAAATTACCTTGGGAATGAGAATAACGAGGCAGCTAACGAAATGAAGTTTAAAAAAAGTAAGCAAGAGATCTTAAACATCGTACATACTCACATGTTGTCTATTTCTGTTATCTTTTTTCTTACTGGTATTTTGGTCTCAAAAACTTTAGTTAATTCTAAACTCAGGAAGATTTTAATGATTGAACCCTTTTTGTCTATACTTCTCACTTTTGGAGGCATTTATCTGCTGTGGTCTGGAATAATCTGGATGAAATATGTTGTAATGGTATCTGGAATAGCCATGACCTTTGCATTTGTTGGTGCCTTAATCGTCATTTTTAAGTCAATGTATTTTTCCAAATAATAATAAACCCCTTTCAAATAAATTTGAAAGGGGTTTATTTATTTTATAAAAAGTCCTAACTATATATCGTCGAAACTCACATTTGTAAATGCTGTAGCGCTAGTACTTTCTTCAGCAACTTCACTTTTAGTTTCGCTGGTTTCTGCTTCAGAAGGCTTAGTGAAGTCCTTTTGATGTCGATCGCTAATCACTTCTTCCCCTTTTTTATCGATGATGAAATTGGTAGTTTCATCTAAAGCTTCCTTGAAGTTTTCAAAATCTTCTTTGTATAAATAGATTTTGTGCTTTCTGTAAAAGAAAGAGCCGTCTTCATTGGTGAATTTTTTACTTTCTGTAATGGTGAGGTAATAATCGTCTGCCTTTGTGGATCTTACATCAAAAAAGTAAGTCCTTCTTCCTGCTCTAATCACTTTCGAGAAAATGTCTTCATTCTTCATCGATTCTTGTTCACTCATAATGCTTTTTATTAAATAAGATTTATATAACGTTTGTTCAAAAGTCTTAAAAAAAATTAAAAATCCAAATAAATTTTCAATTTTCTTTTTCTGAAAGTTGTTTGTTATACAAGTCTTTATAATAGCCGTTTTTAGCTATTAGCTCGGCATGAGTGCCTTCCTCAAGGATTTTTCCTTCGTCTAAAATAATAATATGGTTTGCATTTTTTGCAGAAGAAGCTCTATGACTCACCACAACAGAAGTCTTATTGTTAGAAATTTTATTCAGTTTATTAAAAATTTCTTCTTCAGTCTCTGTATCCACTGCAGAAAGGCAGTCATCAAATAAAACAATCTGAGGATCTTTTATGATAGCTCTGGCAATAGAAACCCTTTGTTTTTGTCCACCAGACAATGTAATGCCACGCTCTCCTAAAATAGTATCGTAACCTTTATTGAAATCGATGATATTTTTGTGAACCGCAGCATTTTTTGCAGCATTGATGATGTCTTCCTCGGTAGCATCAGCTTTACCAAATTTGATATTATCTCTTATGGAACTGCTAAAAAGGAAAGCGTCCTGAGGAACATACCCTAGTTGCTGTCTGAGTCCGTCCAGGTTATAACTTTCTATAGGCTTGCCGTCTATTAAAATTTCGCCTTGATCTACATCGTATAGTCGTCCAATCAATTCTAAAATTGTTGATTTTCCGGAGCCTGTTTTACCCATAATAGCCAGGGTTTCTCCTTTTTTCACTTTGAAGGAAATATCTTTTAAGGCTACAATATTGGTGTCTTGATAAGTGAAGCTCACGTTTTTGAATTCAATCTCTCCCAAAATAGATTCCGTAGAATCTGGAGAATGGTTTTTAACGTTGGGAGTTTCACTTAAAAACTCATTGATGCGTTCCTGGGATGCTTCAGCTCTTTGCACCATAGAGGTAATCCATCCTACCGAAGCCACTGGCCATGTGAGCATATTGACGTAAAGAAGAAATTCTACGATAACGCCTACACTTTCTATCTCACCATCGATGTACTGCATACCTCCGAAATAAATAACAAACAGATTACTAAAGCCGATGAGCAAGATCATAAGCGGGAAAAAGAAGGCTTCAACTCTAGCGAGATTTACGTTTTTTTCTTTGCTTTCATCAGACAGTTTTTCAAAACCTGTGTTGAATCGGTTTAAAATTCCGTAAGATTTGATAACAGCAATGCCACTAAAGCTCTCTTGTGTGTAGGTATTTAGGTGTGAGAGGAAGCGCTGGATTTCTGCACTTCTTTTATTAATGGCAACGCTTAATTTGTAAATGGCAAATGACAATATAGGGAAAGGGACCAATGTATATAAGGTAAGTGTTGGGGCCGCTTTTACCATAAAATAGATTACGACAACAAATAGTGTGAGCGTTTGCACCCCATACATCAAAGCTGGTCCAACGTACATTCTCACCTTAGACACATCTTCAGAAATGCGGTTCATCAGATCGCCAGTTCTGTTTCTCTTATAGAAATCTAACGACAAATTTTGATATTGGGTATAGACTTCATTCTTCAAGTCATATTCTATGTATCTGGAAACCACGATAAACGTCTGTCTCATTAAGAAGGTGAAAATAGCCGATGCCAATGCCGCTCCTATTATAAGACCAATGTTCAGAAGTAATTTATCTTTTACAACTTCTATGCTTGTAATATCACCATTGACGTAATCTTCTATGGCATTGGTGGATTTTCTAATAAGTTGAGGGGTGAACACTGCAAAAACTCGAGCGCCTATTGTGATAATAAAGCCAAGTAATAATCTACCTCGGTACTTATATAAGTATTTATTAAGACTTTGTAGGGCCTTCATCCACGATTTCTTTAGGCTTGCAAATGTAATCAAAAGACTGAATTGCTCTTTTATATAACAAAAGTTTAAATATAGATTGGTATAGATTTGCTTCAAAATTCACTTAAGGTTTAAAAAAATCAAAATAGGGTTCAAACTCTTCTTTTTAATATTATTTTTGCGCTAAAATTCTAGAACTTATACATGTTAACAAGAAGACATATTCGTGCAAAAGTGATGCAATCTTTGTACGCTTTTCATCAAGGCAGTAAAGATTCCATGCAAGCCGAAGAGAAATTTCTCAAGAAGAGCACAGAAGATATGTATAATTTGTTTCTGCTTAACCTGGAGTTGCTGGTTAACGTAAGAAGTTATGCTGAAGAATATTATCAAATTGTAAAAAAGAAATTTCTAGCGACCGAAGAAGAAAAAAATCCCAATAAAAAATTCATCAACAATCAATTACTTCATAGGATCGCAAATTCTAATGCTTTAAGCGAAATGATTGAAGAAAGAAAGCTTAAGCATTGGACCAGAGATGATGAATTCCCAAAGTTGATTTGGAATAAGATTTTGGAGTCAGACCTCTATGCCGATTATATTTTTACAGAAACAAGTAGCTTCAAAGAAGATAAAGATTTTGTGGTGGATATTTTTAAAAAAATCATAGCTCCCAACGACGATTTGTATGACTATTATGAAGATCATAACCTTACTTGGATAGATGATTTCCCAATAGTGAATACAACTTTGCTAAAGTTTCTTCAGAAGCAAAAAGAGAGTGATGAAGTTCTACAAATCCCCAGGTTGTATAAAAATGTTGAAGATGAAAACTTTGCAAGAGAGCTGTTTACTAAAACACTTCTTGCTAATGAGCAGTTGTCTGAAATCACCAAAAATAAAACCCCCAACTGGGATCAGGATAGAATAGCAGAGATAGATAGCATTCTCATGAAAATGGCCTTGTGTGAATTTATGAAATTTCCCTCAATTCCTGTAAGAGTTACTATTAATGAATACTTAGAATTGGCGAAGGAATACAGCACGCCAAAGAGTAGTACCTTTATAAATGGAGTGTTGGATACAGTTTCTAAAGAATACCAGACCAATGGAAAAATTAATAAAGTAGGCAGAGGTTTAATGTAATTGCCCAAATTGTCATATTTTTGTAATTAAATTAAAATTAATACTCATGAAAAAAATAATGTTTGCCCTAGTTGCTTTAGCAACATTGTCGTTTACAGCTTGTAAAAACAATGCTTCTGACAAAGTAGATGAATCTAAAAAAGAAATTGCTGAAGAGCGTGATTCCCAAACTCAAGCTTTCCCAGTAATGGAGTTTGAAGAAAAAGAGTACGATTTTGGTACAGTAGAAGAAGGTGAAGTAGTTGAGCATACTTTTGTTTTCACGAATACAGGTGATGCTCCTCTAATTGTTTCCAATGCGTCTGCAAGTTGCGGTTGTACAGTTCCTACATGGACCAAAGAAGCTGTTGCTCCAGGAGATAAAGGTGAAATGCTTGTAAAATTCAATACAAGAGGAAAACCAAACCAACAAATGAAAGCGGTAAGAATAACTGCCAACACTCAATCTGGAAGAGAGACTTTGAGAATAAAAGCTTTCGTAAATCCACAAAACAGTAATGCTGGATCTCCAGTGAAATAATACATATGGATCAATTAGGAAGTTTATTACCTTTAGTTTTAATATTTGTTGTGCTTTATTTTTTTATGATAAGGCCTCAAATGAAAAAACAAAAAAAAGAAAAAAGTTTTATTGAATCTATAAAACGAGGAGACAAGGTGGTCACCAAAAGTGGTTTACACGGTAAGGTTGCAGATATGAGCGAAAAGCTCGATGCAATAATCCTTGAAACTGGTTCTGGCAAAATGACATTCGATAAGTCTGCTTTATCTTATGAGCTTACTCAAAAGATAAATGCTCCTGCGAAAGAAACCAAGCCTTCAAAAAAATAACTTTTGATTATCAAGTGATTTAAAAGCTATCGGAAACGATAGCTTTTTTTATTTAAATTTGAAAACACAAAACATATCAAAAATGTCTTTAACTCCATCTAATATGTTGAAACTTGGAACCAGAGCCCCAGGTTTTGAACTTCCTGATACAGTATCCAGAAACCTCTATACCTTAAATCAATTGAAAGGCGAGAAAGGAACCATTATTATGTTCATCAGTAATCACTGTCCTTACGTAAAACACGTTAACGATGAAATTGTTAGGCTGGCAAATGATTATAGAATTTTAGGATTTAGTTTTATAGCTATTTCAAGTAATGATGTAAAGGCATATCCTCAAGATCATCCAGAGCAAATGTTTAAAACTGCCAGACAATTAAATTATCCATTTCCTTATTTATACGATGAAACTCAAGAGGTGGCAAAAGCCTATGATGCAGCTTGTACTCCAGACTTTTATGTGTTCGATGAAGCCTTAAAGCTAGTTTACAGGGGGCAGCTAGACGATTCCAGACCTAAAAATGGGATACCGACTTCTGGAAGAAGCATAAGAGAAGCCTTGGATGCTATATTGAACAATAGGCCAGTATCAAGCGAACAAAAGCCAAGTATGGGGTGCAATATCAAATGGAGAACCTACTAGGATAAGACACTCTAATTCTTAAATAAGATTAATTAATATATAATTAAGTTCTATATCTCATCACAAAACTTAATTTTGCACAAAACATTTTAATTATGGCATTAGAAATAACAGATAAAGATTTTCAAGAAAAAGTATTAGATAGCGATAAACCTGTACTAGTTGATTTTTGGGCAGCTTGGTGCGGACCATGCAGGATGGTAGGTCCTATCATCGATGAATTGAGTACTGAATACGAAGGCAAAGCAGTTATAGCTAAAATGGACGTTGACCAAAATCAAGAGTTCGCTGCCAAATACGGAGTAAGAAATATACCAACAGTTCTTTTATTTAAAGATGGAGAGATGGTAAACCGCCAGGTTGGTGTAGCTCAAAAAGAAACTTACAAAGAAGCTATTGATAGTGTTTTGTAGTTTACAATAAAGATATATACATTTAAAGGCTTGGTAATTTACCAGGCCTTTTTTATTAGAGATGATTATGGATATTAAGACTGAATTAAGGGACTCTAAGCTGTCTAACCTTCCTTTGCTGGCTTCACAGGTGGTGGAAGGCTTTATTTCAGGAATCCACAAGAGTCCTTACCATGGGTATTCTGCTGAATTTGCTGAGCATAAGCTTTATAATACAGGAGAAAGTACCAGACATATAGATTGGAAACTCTACGGTAAAACAGATAAGCTTTATACCAAAAAATTTGAAGAAGAAACCAACCTTAGATGCCATTTTATTTTAGATCAATCAGCATCCATGTATTATCCAGAAGTTCCGTCACCATCATTGACACAGTTGGATAAACTTAGCTTTTCAGCCTTATCTATCGCAGCCATTATGCAATTACTCAACAAGCAGCGTGACGCTGTAGGCCTTTCTGTTTACGACGAAGAGCTGAGGTTCCAAGCTACTGAAAAGGGGAGTGGTTTACATTACAATATGATTTATAACGAACTTGAAAGATGTATCAATACGCCTCAGAAAAGATTTAAAACCAATACTTACCAATTTCTACATGAAATTGCAGAAAAATTAAAACGGAGGTCACTTATCTTTTTATTTACAGATTTACTTCAGCCAGATTTGCCTCGAGCTGATTTGTTTGAAGCCTTAAGGCATCTTAAGTACAATAAACATCAAGTGGTCTTATTTCATACCTTAGATTATGCAACCGAAGTCAATTTTGAATTTGATGAAGCACCAAAACGTTTTTTCGATTTAGAGACAGGTGCAAAAATTGATATTCATACGCATCAAATTCAGAAGGAATACGTTGAAAAGATGTCTGAATTTATACAAGAAGTAAAGCTCACTTGCGCTAAATACAAGATAAGATACGTGGAAGCAGACATCAGGAATAATTTTGAAAAAATATTATCGACTTACTTAGTTGAAAAACAGAAGCTAAAGACATGAGCCTATTTTTTGTTGAATTATTTTCATCAAACATGTTTGTGTAATTAAAAATTGGGTTTATATTTGCACTCGCAATTAAGCAACGGTCTGGTAGTTCAGTTGGTTAGAATACCTGCCTGTCACGCAGGGGGTCGCG
>CAZOAD010000064.1:0-12535 GCA_964577705.1 uncultured Mesohalobacter sp. | reverse complement strand
CTACAAACGTTTGTAAACGTAAGTAAAAGGAAGTAACTGGTTATCAGACGACTCTACTGAATCTCCTGCCGCATCTTTGCCTTGTCGATGGAAAGCACCTTCGATTTGGTTTGGATGGTCCAAGCCAAGATTTAAAATCATTTAATTTTTATAGTTATGAGCACTTTAAAAAATTCAGTTCAGTTAATGGGCCACTTAGGCCAGGATCCAGAAGTTGTTAACCTAGACTCTGGAAAGAAATTAGTCAAATTCTCTATCGCTACCAACGAGACCTACTACGACTCTAGCGGAGAAAAAGTAACCAACACCTACTGGCACAACATTGTGGCCTGGGGAAAAACCGCAAGTTTTATAGAGACTTACGTCAAGAAAGGACAGGAAGTTTTATTGAGAGGTAAACTCGCTCCACGCTCCTATGAAACTAAAGAGGGGGAAAAGCGTTACATCACCGAAATCAATTGTTCTGAAATTGTCACTACCTCCAGAAAAGAGTAGATGAAGTTGAAGTTAATTTTAAAATCCCCTTCTTGTTTTAATAGCAAGAAGGGGATTTTTTAATAGTTTCATATCTTTATCGGATATGAATAATGAGATATCAATTAGAATTTATTAAATTTAAATAAAAATATTATGAAAATCCTATCCTTGATTACCGCATTCTTAATGTGTACTCATCTCTTTAGTACTGAAGTCGATTTAGAAATTCAAGATGGTGAAGTTTCCATAAAAGCTTATGTTATTGATCGGGAAACAAAACAACCTGTACCTTACGTAGAGATTGGCTTTTTAAATCTGGAGAGAGGTGTGATAAGCGACAAGAATGGTTATTTTGAACTAAGGTTTAGAGAATCTGATCTAGGTGAAGATGACATTCTTTTATTTCAGTCTACAGGCTATTTTCCAATCAAAATGAAACTTGATTTAGTTAGAGAGTACTTTTCTAAACATCCAATACTGCTTCTAACAAAAGAAGATAGAAATAATTCTAAGCTTGAATTGGAATCTAATACGTTTGAGACAAAACCTACTGAAATCGAAAAGCCTGCTAGGTTTTGGAAGACCAACTCTATAACTGGTCAGGAAATTATCACCTCATTAGCTCATTTAGAAATGAGTTCTGCAGATTCTATAATATATTATTTAGAGTTTGAAAATACAGACAGCTTAAAGTTGAAACTCAAATTCTACAATAACATTAGTGAAAAACGCTTTCAAAAAAATAATTACAAAACCGTTTACCATAACGTCAAAGCATCAGGCTGGCAAATTATTCGATTGGACTCCCTGAAATTAAATTCCTATAAAGACTTATTTATTGGTATACAGGTGGTAGACTCTTATGAAAATGATTTTCTGCTAAGACTAGGCTTGTCAGAAAACTTCAAAGCCTATCAAAAACCAGCTTCTCATGCTAGACTTGATGAACTTCCTTTTTTTGGAGTAAATTTTAAACTATTTCCATTACTTGAAAACGATTTATATAAAGACCCTAAGCCTGATAAAAACAATCAACTGATTTCTGGTATTGTGTTAAGCAACGGTAAGCCTCTCAATAAAGCCACCATTAAAATTAATAACTCATTAAATGCGACTCAAACAAGTTCGGACGGTATTTTTAATATTGAAGCTGAAATTGAAGATGAATTGATCTTTAGCCATTTTTCTGCACAACCTAAGAAAGTCAAAATTCAGGATGACGGATTTTTGCAAGTTGAAATGTCCAAACGTTATATAGATCTGGATACGGTGAATATCACTAAAAACAAACAAGCTGAAGATTCATCGTTTCCTGTTCTAAACACACCTTTTGGAACGGTAAAAAAGAGATCTTCAGGATATGCCAATTATACAAGAACTATCGACCAACTTAACAGAGCCGCTTTAACTTTTAGCGAATTGATTCAAGGTAAATTTCCTGGTCTACAGGTACAAAGGGGGTTCGGAGGTATTGATACATTTACGTTAAGAGGTGGAATTTCAAGTGTTCAAGATGAACTTAGCGGTAATGCTTCAGGTCAAAGAAGAGGGGCCTTGGTTGTTGTAGATGGGGTTCCAGATCAATTGAATGGTAGCCTTTTGGATGTAAATAATGTAGCATCAGTTTCAGTAATTACTGGCTACGGAGGAACTTCAAGATATGGAACCTTAGGCAGAGGAGGAGTCATATTGGTCACTACAAAAGCAGGTAGTTATAGTGATAAATTAGGAAATGGAAAGTCTATGAATGACATGGTGTTTAATAAAAATCTTGACCAAGAGGAGTCTGTTAAAGTAAAATTAGAAGATCTAAAAGTCCTTGATTTCAATTCCCCGTCAGGTCAAAAATACACCATAGAAAACTACAAAGAACAAATAGAAGACAACAAGCAAAGTGTTCCATTCTATATTGAAAGTTTTAAACATTTTTATAATAATGGAGAAAAAGAATTTGCTAACAGAGTGCTAGATACACTTGAAAATTTAGCAGGCAATAATACAAAAGCCTTAAAAACTCTTGCTTTTATCTATGAAGAATATGGCCTTTATGATAAAGCTTTGCGGGTGCATGAACAAATTGGTTCACTTCAACCCTATTCAACTCAAACTTACTTAGACCTAGCACAAAATTATACAGATCTAAAACAGTATAACAAGGCATCTGATCTGTACTTGGATATAATCTATAACAAAATACCAGGCTTGATCCTGGATGAGTCTTCTATAGAATTTGCTGAAATTAAATTAAAACATTTATTGACAAAACATAAATCGAATTTAGACTTTAATGCTATTGATGAAAAATATTACACTATGGCTCAAACTTTTGACACATTTATGGTGGTGCACTGGAACGATGTTAATTCTTCATTCGATATACAGTATATCAACTCAGAAAATAAATATTTTAGTTCTTCCCACAGTGTCATGTCAGATTTTGATCGATTGAATTATGAAAATGAAACAGGATATCATACTGAATTTTTCATATTAAAAAATATATCCAGCAGTGATAATTGGAAGATAGCTTTAAAAGGAAATAAAGAAAATTTATCGACTAATAATCCAAATTATGTAAGATTTACTCTTTACAGAAATTACGGTTCTACCAATGAAAGTAGAATGTATAAAATTATAAACCTTACCAAGTTAGGTGGTCAAACTATAGACATTGCTTCCTTTCAGGAAAATGAACTATAGTTATAATGATTGGTCAATCAAATTTTTTGATTTGAGAACATATTGAAGATAATTAGATAAACAAAATACATTATTGAGTGTTGTACTAAAGTGAAAGAAATAAGACTACTATGGATGCTCTTAAACTTCACTTTAGTAAGATAAAAGCAGAGATCTTGAATTCAATTGCGGATAGATCGTCAACAACTCAAGATAAGAATGAGTAAAGTTAAATTCAAAACGCTTCTTGCTTTAATAGCAAGAAGCGTTTTTTGATTAGTAAATATCTCCTAATCGTTCTTTTTGGGCTGATAATAAAATCCAATGATGACGAGAAGAAGAATGAAAATTGAGGTCAAGAATCCCTGGAGTTCTTTAAAGCTGATACTTGCATCAAAGACAGAATTCCAATTGAGTTCTAAGGCTAATCCAATTGAACTAATTATCAATATAAAGATTAATATAAGGTGAATTTTTTTTGATAGTTTCATTGCTTTATTGATTATGACCTGGTTGAGTACATGCTTCCATCCAGGCTTGGGCTGCTGAAATGTAACCTACTGCAGCTAAAGCGCAAAGGAACACCCATTTAGTGTCGTTAAATTAACTTAGCTAAAACAAGCTTTGATGTATGGTCATAGCTATTGAAAGTGTAAACTGTTTGATTCGATTTTAGCTCCCAAATTCACTTAATTACCCATATCATTTTAATCGGATTTATTATTCTTTAGTGTCTTGACATAATAATTTAAAAAGAATATAGTTAACAACAGAAACATAAGTGGTTCTCTAAATTCTTTAAAAATACTTTCTAAATCATTTTTACTTTCAAAGATATCCCAATTAAAATCTGAAAATGAAAAAGCAAATAAGATCATCATCAATATAAAAATGACAAAAGCGATATTTTTTGGTATTTGAATCATATCATAAATTTATTGGTGATGGTTCATACAATTGTCTTGATAGGCTCCATAGGCAAGGATCCAACCTGTGACTGCGATCCCGCACGTAACTACAGTAACACATGATGCTAATGCGACGCTAGCTGCAGTTAAAGCTAATGCAGCTCTTAAACATCCAAAACCACTTTTTGATGATTTTTCAAAACTATTATTTGATGAGAAAAAATGGGGATTATAGTGATATAAAGTTTTCAATACATTAACAAAATCATTTTTAGTTTTAAATTCTGAATCAGAAAGATTCATAACAAGCACGGAAGTTTCAAATTTTTCGAGGGCAACATTAAAGTCAGAATTATTGAGATTTACTAAAAAACTATCGATTAAACTCAGGGTTTCACCTCCAATAAAACCCATCTCAATAAGTATATCGGGTATATCTTCAAAATTATGACTTAGTGTGTTTAAAAACTCATTTGGAAAATTCAAATCAGTTCGATAATAATCATTAACCTCATTTAACAATTCAAAAACATTATATGGTGCTACAGAATCTTTAAAGTTGGCCATGTAAGTATTAACAACCCCAATTATTTCTCCATTATAATTATTACTTTTAAATTCATTGTGAATGGAATAATCAAACTTTCTTTCTAATAAATCATCTGTAATTGTATCTCTAGTGCAAGATGAAAAGATCAATAACACTAACAAGACAGATATGTATGGATTTCTAAACTTTTTCATGATTAAAAATTTTTAAGATTTACTTGGTATTTTATCATCTTACCAGATGTTACTTCTTTACATAGAAGTTGCACATCTCATGAAAACCAATACATTTGCATTGCACAGTGAAGTGTATGTTATCATGCCTTTACGGGAGAAGCTTCTACCTGGTAGAGGCTTTCTTTTTTTTTAAAAAAATGTAACTATCTCATAGGCAGTAGTTTAATTACACTAAAATTAAACTATATTATTTAATCAGATTTACGGTTCGCCCGTACTTATATTACGGGAAAACCGTAAATTTTTACATAATCATTGCTAAAATTTTGAAAATAAGGACTTAATTTAATTAATCGATTGGATAAATCGAGTGAGTTAAACAAGCATCAATTTTGAAAGTAAGACTTAATCATTTAAGTCAATTAAAACCATTACTAATCTTATCTACAATAGTTTGTGCCAGCTTGATATGGCTCTCAAAGGTCCAGCCAGCGACATGTGGGCTTAACAGGACATTGTCAGCTCTCATTACATATTGGAAGGCTTCTGGGAGTTGATTGTCTTTTGAAAACATATCTTCAAAAGATGTTTTTTCATATTCCAAGACATCGAGACCTGCGCCAAGGACTTTTCCAGATTGAAGACCATTCACCAGATCTTTGGTCACTACACTTTTACCTCTGGCCGTGTTGATCAACCAGAAGGGTTTGGCCACAGAATTGATAAATTCTGCATCGACCATCTCTAAAGTCAAGGGAGTTTGTGGCGTATGCAGGCTAATTACATCGGCCTTAGCTTTCAGCTCTTCCAAACTAACCTGCTTTGCGTTCTCATCGCCTATCTTTTCTAAAATATCATAGCAAAGCACTTCACAATCAAAGCCTCTGAGTTTCTTAGCCAGTGCTTTACCTGTATTACCGTAACCTATCAAACCAATAGTTTTACCTTCCAGTTCATAACCTCGGTTAGCTTCTCGTCTCCACTGTCCGTTTATCACCTCATCGTGAGCAGTTCGTAGTTTGTTGAACAGACTGAGCAACATTCCCAGGGCGTGTTCTGATACCGCGTTTCGATTGCCTTCTGGAGCATTGTACAGTTTTATCCCTTTTTGTTTGGCGTAGTCTACGTCTATGTTTTCTAAACCTGCTCCTACTCTACCTATGAACTTTAAATTGGTGGCTTTATCCAGGAAAGCCTTATCAATGCCAAATCGGCTGCGGATAATAATACCTTCAAACTCATGAATTTTGGTTTCTACCTCAGCTTTGGTACTCGTAAAGTCTTCAGTGTTATCGAAACCCAGTTTGTTTAATTCCTGGATCAGTAGTGGATGATTGCTATCCAGATGTAATATGTTCATAGTACTCAAGTTTAAGCTGAATATCACTAAGGCATAAAGCTAAGCAGATTCAAATTCAAAATAAGGCTTTACCACCTCTGTAGTGATACGTGTTGGTTTTTTTCTTTGCTGGTCAATGAAGCACCAGTTGGTCTTGGCTTCCACAATGGTTTTCCCATCGGTTTTACGAGTAATCCGAACCCGACGTTCGGAGGTCACTTTAGAATAATTTTCTATCCAGGTGGTCATTACCAATTCGTCACCCAAAAAAGCTTGCTGCTTGTACTGGATGTAATGGTCCAGTACAAACCAAGCGTATTTTTCTCGGATGTCTAGAGGTGTTCTGGATATCCAATGCGCTTCTGAGATGTCCAAAACCCATCGCATATATTCCAGATTATTGACGTGATTCTGCTCGTCCAAATGCTTTGACTTAACGCTTAAATCTTGCTGAAATGGAATAGGAGTCATGACTAAAAGTTTAGAATTAATCTAGCGATGTAGAAATAGGCTAAAATCCCAATGATATCATTACTCGTGGTGATAAAAGGCCCTGTAGCAATAGCGGGATCAATGCCCTGCTTATTCAATATGATAGGCACAAAAGTGCCTATCAGGGCTGCCATGATGATAACCGATAAAATGGAGATAGCAATGGTAAGACTCACCAAAAATTCCATGGAGGTTAACGCGCCAAATCCTATTACTAGAACACCCAGAGCCGTTCCGTTGATAATGCTGAGGAACACTTCTTTGAGCAAACGTTTTACCAGGCTATCTTTTACCGAATCGTTGGCCAGACCCTGGACAATAATGGCAGAGGATTGTACTCCTACATTTCCTGCCATAGCGGCAATAAGGGGAGTGAAAAAGAAAAGAATTTCATACTTCTCCAAAGCAGAGTCGAAGCCCTGCATGACGTAGACGGCTCCTAAACCCCCAAAAAGTCCCAGAATAAGCCAGGGTAATCTTGCTCTGGTGAGCTCCCAAACCGTACTGTCGGCTTCTACATCTTCAGAAATACCAGCTGCCATTTGGTAATCTTTATCGGCTTCTTCCTTGATAAAATCTAAAATATCATCTACCGTAATTCTACCCACCAATCTTCCAAATTCGTCCACTACAGGAATAGCTTCCAGGTCATATTTTTGCATCACTCTTGCTACTTCCTCACCTGAGGTATGCACATCGACGTAATCTACATTTCGAATGTACACATCTCCTATTTCGGCTTTGCTGGGGGCAGTGATTAAATCTTTTAAGGAAAGTCTTCCTTTCAATTTTCCTTTGTTATCTACTACATAAATGGAGTGAACCCGAGTCACGTTTTCAGCCTGGTTACGCATTTCGGTCATGCAGCCCGTCACACTCCAGTTTTCATTCACCCGGATCAATTCTTTAGCCATCAATCCACCAGCAGAATTCTCGTCATACTTCAAAAGTTCTACAATATTCTCTGCGTGTTCTTTATCCTGAATGTTGGAAATCACCTGAGTCTTGATATCCTCGGAGAGTTCTGAGATGATATCTGCAGCATCATCGGTATCCATCTCCTCGATTTCTTCGGCAATTTCTTTGGCATTCAGATTTTTTAGAATCTTCTCTCGGTCATCGTCGTCCATCTCCATCAAGACTTCCGAGGTTTGATCACTTCCAAGCAATTTGATGATATAAGTGGCATCGTCCAGACTCAGCTCATCCAAAATCTCCGCAATATCAGCATGATGAAATTCCTCCAGTTGCGTTTGCAGCTCCTGGTCGTAATTCTCCTCAATAAGGTATTCTATCTTATCGATTAATTCTTTGGTGAGTTCAAACGGCATCTTTACTTATTTTTAAAGTCAACTCAATAAACTGCTCGACGCTGAGCTGCTCTGGGCGTTGAGCAAAGATAGGATCTTCTCTCAACTCTGGAGATAGATTGAATTTTTTTAAACTATTACGCAACGTTTTTCTCCTTTGTTGAAAAGCGGTTTTGACTACATCCCGTAATTTTTTTTCTTCGCAAGGCAGCTCATAATTTTCTTTGCGTTGCAACCTCAACACGCCAGAATTTATTTTTGGTGGAGGCTCAAATGCCTCGGGGGGTACGGTAAATAAATACTCAGCTGTATAAAACGCCTGGGTAAGCACCGATAAAATACCGTAAGTTTTACTGCCTTCTTTGGCACAAATACGTTCGGCAACTTCTTTTTGAAACATTCCCGAAAATTCTGGGATTTGCTCTTTGTGTTCCAAGGTTTTAAAGACAATTTGAGTAGAAATATTGTAAGGGAAATTACCAATGATTGCAAACTGTTTATTCCCGAAATATTCGCCTAAATTAGCCTTCAAAAAATCAGCTTCTACGACTTTAAGAGCTTCAGGCTTGTCCTGAATGCCCTGTTCTATTTTAAAGTTAGAATTGAGGTAGGCGATAGATTCTCTATCGAGATCCATAGCTACGAATTGATCGTATTTCTCAAGTAGATATTTGGTAAGTACTCCCATTCCCGGACCAATTTCCAGCAGATCCTTGTAGTTATCTTTCTGCAAAGTACCGGCGATACGTTCAGAAATGTCTTCATCGGTCAAGAAATGCTGACCCAAATGTTTTTTGGCTTTGACCTCACGAACGCCTTGTTCAAAATTGGCTTTGAAAACTTCATCATCTATCGATGTTCTTTCTTTATTGCTCATGTACAATTTCCATTTCGGTTCTAAAACTCACAAATTGTCCTTCGAAAGGTTTGGTTTGAGCTCTGAGATGCTCGGCGTCTTCTTCAAAATAGCGCTCTAACGTAGCTTTATCTTCTATTTTATATTGTACTGAGTAAGTGATGCCTCCCATAGACTCTACCACATCCACTCGACTCATAGTGGCACTCACAAATTTTCCAGTCTCTAGCATAGCAGGAATATGTTCGGTTTTCATCCATTCCACCCACTTGTCATGTACTTTTTCTTCGATATTGGTTGTCACATTATAAATAAACATATTATTGTATTTGATCTCCTCTTAACATTCTGAAGCGTTTTCTGGCTTCCACAAAATAAATGCTATCGGGATGATTAAAAATTAGCGTTTCAAAATAAGATTTTGCTTTTTCTGGCTCATTGAGCTGATCCATATAAAGTTTTCCAAGCTGGAAATTGGCATTATCTGCCAGTATGTTATCACTGTATTCATCAACAATACGTTGCAGATAAGAAGCTGCTTTCTCTATTTCCTCATTTTCCAAATATAAGTTAGCCATCCTGAACAGTACTTCATCCACGATGGACGGCGACTTATAATCAGACAGTACTGTTTCTAAAATCTCTAAAGCCTGCTCCGATTTGTTTTGAAAATGAAGCAAGTCGGCTTTGGCTACTAACTTTAAATCTGTCCTTGTAGAATCCTCCTGGCTATTGTCTTTGATCAATAAGGACAACTCCAAAGCATCATTGGAAGTGAGCTGCGAAGCTGAAGACTTTAAGACTTTAAGCTGAGTAAGCGCCCATTCAAAATCTCCAGTGTAGTAACTGGTTTTGGCCACTTTAAATTTTGCCTCTCTGGCAATATCAGTATTGGGCACCAGCTTTTCAACCTGTGTGTATAGTAACAGTGCCTGGTTAAACTTAGACTGTCGTACATTTAAGTCCGCTTCCAGAAGTTTCAATTCCGCTACTTGCTGTTGATATAGGTTTTGAGAATTCATCAGTTGAATTTGTTCCAAAGCTTTTCCCACCTCTTTTTTCTGAAATGCTATAAATTCAGCTAAATCTTTTTGTATCAAAAAACTATTTCTATTCCTGCCTATTTTGCCCAGAAAACTTTTATAAGAAGTCTCAATATTTTCATAATCAGCGGGTTTTGCCAACGCTCTTTTAACAAGAAGAAGTTGTCGTTCTGCTGAAAGCAAATCGCGTTCGCTAGCCGCTTTGGAGATTGCAAACTCTAGGATTTCTCTGGCACTATTTAGGTCATCATTTTCTTTTGAAATCAAGGCTAAATCTATTAAACGGTCTAAAGATGGGGGCTCAGACCTTTGAAATACGGCTTTTTCCTGAGCAAAAGCTTTGGAATACTCTTCCTGTTGAACAAACAACCAGCTTAGCATTTGGTTATAGTTCACTTCAGGTTCGTTTTGATTGCGCTGAAGAAGAACTCGCCTTAAAGCCTGATTGGCTTCGTTGCCCGAATCCTCGGTTATGTATTGAGAAAAATTACGATTTAAAATTTGAAAGTAGCTCGGATTTTCAATAATCAAATCCATGTAATTTTCAAACATTTTCTTGTATTCACTTTGCTCCCCGTAAATTCTAGCTAACTGAATCCTATTGTTATTTCTTGGCTCAACGCGTTGAGCCGTTTCATAAGTTTGAACTGCCAGATCTAATAAACTATATTTTTGAAATACGTTGCCAACGGTATAAGCAAATCCAGGTCGAGCTTCTACTTGAGAAATAGCCTGCTGATAGTATGAATTGGCAGCAATTGTATCGTTCTGTTTTTGGAAGAGGTAACCCAATTCAATCTGTATGTTGGGATATTCACCAACATCGGTTAAGTATCTTTTGAGTGTTGATTCTGCTTCGCCCACTTTACCGAGAGCTTCTAAAGTTTCTACATAACCCAGTAACCAGTTTTGATGGCCTGGATTGTTCCTGTGAAGTTTGGCATAAATCGCTTCAGCTTTTTTGTATTCACCTTGGTCGAAATAGTTTTTAGCTAGTTCTTCACTTTGACCAAAACTCAAAGTGAAAACAAGAATTGAGAGAAGCGTCAAAAAAGATTTCATTGTAAAAGATCTAGGCAAAGATGAAAACATATTCAAATTTACCTAAATATTTTTCGGTGTCGACATATTTGAGAAAGATTTCTCAACTACCAACTTCTACAGGCTTGCCTAGATTTAGGAAATCATATCAAACCCAGTGTACGGCCTTAAGACTTCGGGGATAACAATACCCTCATCAGTTTGATAATTCTCAAGAATACCTGCCAAAACTCTAGGTAAAGCTAAAGAGCTCCCATTTAAGGTGTGAACCAGGGCTTTGTTCTTATGAGCGTCTTTATAGCGTATCTTCAAACGGTTGGCTTGAAAAGTTTCAAAGTTGGAAACCGATGAAATCTCTAACCAGCGATCCTGGGCTGTAGAAAAGAGCTCAAAGTCAAAGGTGAGCGCCGAAGTAAAGCCTAAATCACCACCACACAATCTCAAAACTCGGTAAGGTAATTTCAAATCTCTCAAGATAGATTTCACATGTTCTACCATACTTTCTAACACCTTGTAAGATTCTTCTGGTTTTACAATATTAACCAGTTCTACCTTATCAAACTGATGCAACCGGTTGAGTCCGCGAACGTGGGCACCATAACTTCCTGCTTCCCTTCTAAAACAAGGAGTGTAGCCCGTCAACTGAATTGGTAATTGGTTTTCTGTCAATAAATCGTCTCTGTAAATATTTGTAATGGGCACTTCAGCCGTTGGAATCAAATACAAATCATCATTTCCAATGTGGTACATCTGCCCTTCTTTGTCTGGCAACTGTCCTGTTCCGTAACCAGAAGCTTCATTGACCAAATGCGGCACCTGTACTTCGCTGTAACCAGCTTCAGTGTTTTTATCTAAAAAATATGAAATGAGCGCTCTTTGTAATCTAGCGCCTTTTCCTTTGTAGACTGGAAAACCAGCTCCGGTAATTTTATTCCCAAGTTCGAAGTCGATGATATCGTATTTCTTGGCCAATTCCCAGTGAGGAAGAGCATTTTTTGACAACACAGGAATATCTCCTTCTTTAAAGATTTCCTGGTTATCCTCTTCGCTTTTGCCTGCAGGAACAGATGGGTGTGGAATGTTCGGCACTTGATATAGCAAGGCTTGCAGCTCTGTTGCAGCCTGGCTCATTTCTTCACCAAGTCGTTTAGAATCGTCTTTAAGTCCTGCTGTTTTTTCTTTTAATTGATTGGCTTTTTCTTTTTCACCAGATTTAAAGAGCATTCCAATTTCTTTGGAAAGGGTGTTGGATTCTGAAAGAATTTCATCCAGTTGTTTTTGAGTAGCTCTGCGTTTATCGTCTAATTTCAAAATAGATTCAAAAACAGCTTCAGCCTCAAAATTTCTTTTTTTTAGAGCTTCAATAAAGTCTTTTTGATGTGCTCGGATGTGCTTAACTTCCAACATAGGGATTTGGTATTGTAATTTTCAGCAAATTTAGCAATTCCGGAGGCTTGTGCAATTTTAAAATCCAATAATTAGTTGTTAGCCTTTTAGGTTTTAGTAGGGAGCTGGTGAGTTGGTGAGTTGGTGAGTAAATTTAAAATATCAAATTTGAAATATCGAATTTAAGATATAACATTTCCACTCCTTGTCAAAGATTTAGCTGAAGATATCTATATTACTCATCATCTTCAGGATATTTTAAGTCTATCCCTCTTCTT
>CAZOAD010000063.1:0-12836 GCA_964577705.1 uncultured Mesohalobacter sp. | reverse complement strand
CCTACTCCAGCGTAAAAGGTTTTTGCCTTAAAATTCACACCATGCTTAGACACCTTCTGCATTAGTTCTTCATCATACAACACAGGATTTTCAGGATACTTTACGGCTCGCACCACTACAAATATTAACTTTTTTTCTTTAGTAGCGACAAACTGAGGGTTTTTGGATTTTTTACTGTTCACAGCCAAAAACTCGTATCCCATTTCTTCTAAATCCTTGCCTACTACATTCATAGCAAGATTGTGAAGTTGTTGTTCTGAAAGTAATCCCATTGGTTTAGATATAAAAAAACCCAAACAGATTTTGTTTGGGTTTAGTTTGGTCCATCTTAATTATCCTCCGAAATCGTCAAATCTGATGTTTTCATCTGGAATTCCAAAATCTTCTCCCATTTTTTGAACGGCTTGGTTCATCAACGGAGGTCCACAGAAGTACAATTCGATGTCTTCTGGCTCTTCGTGATGGTTTAAGTAATTATCAATTACACATTGGTGAATAAATCCAACAAAGCCGTCACCTTCACCGTCTAAGCCATCTTTCTCCTTCCAGTTGTCCTCTTCTTGAGGTTCAGAAAGTGCTAAATAGAATTTAAAGTTTGGATAGTCTCTTTCTAATGCTCTAAAGTGTTCAGTATAAAACAATTCACGTTTAGATCTACCACCATACCAGAACGTCACTTTTCTTCCTGTCTTTATGGTTCTGAAAAGGTGATATAAATGCGAACGCATCGGAGCCATACCGGCACCACCACCTACGTAAAGCATTTCCGCCTCACTTTCATTGATGAAAAATTCACCATAAGGACCTGAAATAGTCACTTTATCACCGGCTTTACATCCAAAAATATAAGAGGAAGCGACGCCAGGATTTACGTCCATCCAGTCCCCTTTGGCTCTGTCGAAAGGAGGTGTAGCAATACGAACATTCAACATAACACGTTTCCCTTCTGCTGGGTAAGAAGCCATAGAATAAGCTCTTTCAACAGATTCTGTATTTTTCATAACTAAAGGCCATAACTTAAAGTTATCCCACTCAGTCTTAAATTTATCCTTTTCGCCAGGATGCTCTTCTGGATGAGCAGTGATGTCCATATCTTCAAACCTCACTTCACATGGAGGAACTTCAATCTGAATGTATCCACCAGCTTTATAATCCATGTCTTCAGGAATTTCAACAATAAATTCCTTAATAAAAGAGGCCACATTATAATTTGAAACTACAGTAGCTTCCCATTTCTTGATTCCAAAAACTTCTTCTGGAATTTCTATTTTCATATCTTGCTTCACCTTCACCTGGCAACCAAGTCTCCAGCCTTCAGCAATTTCTTTTCTAGTAAAATGTGGCTCTTCGGTAGGTAGAATTGTTCCTCCTCCGTCTTTTACAATACATTTACACTGAACACAAGTACCACCACCTCCACATGCAGAAGGTAAGAATAATTTATTATCACTTAGGGTACTTAACAATGTTGAACCAGAACCAACTTCTAAATCACTTTCTCCATTTACATTAATCTTAACCGGCCCTGAAGGCGATAATTTCGCCTTAGCCGATAGTAAAATAACTACCAACAATAAAATCAAGGTTAAGAATACTGCAACACTCGCTAATATAACTGTCATAATTTTCTGTGTTTATAATTTAATTCCCATGAAACTCATAAATCCTATCGCCATCAATCCTGTAATGATGAAGGTGATCCCAAGTCCTTTTAGAGGAGCTGGCACATTTGAATAGGCGATTTTCTCTCTAATAGCTGCAATAGCGAGTATGGCTAGAAACCAACCAATACCACTACCAAGTCCGTAAACCGCAGCACCTTCTATTCCGCTAAAGTCTTTTTGTTGCATAAACAAAGATCCACCCAAAATTGCACAGTTTACAGCTATAAGTGGCAAAAATATACCCAATGAACCGTATAGAGCTGGTGCAAATTTTTCTACAATCATCTCTACGAGTTGAACCATAGAAGCAATCACAGCGATGAACATTATGAAACTAAGAAAACTCAAATCGACGCTTGCAAATTCTGGACCCAACCAAGTTAAAGCACCGGATTGAAGTAGATAATTGTCCAATAGATAATTTACAGGCACTGTAATTAAAAGTACAAATATAACAGCAAGACCAAGTCCAACTGCAGTTTTTACTGTCTTGGATACAGCCAAATAGGAACACATACCTAAGAAATAGGCGAAAATCATATTTTCTATGAAAATACTTTTTACAAATAAGTTTATTAAATCCATCTTTTCTTAGTTTTCTTCAATTAATTTTCTATTTCTCGCTCTTTGTATCCAAATTAGCACACCAACTACAATCAATGCCATTGGTGATAATAAAAAGAAGCCATTATCTTCATAACCTAACGCATATAAGCCTGTAGATTCGGCTAGGGTAACCCCTTTATGACCTAAAACTTCATAACCTAGTAACTTTCCTGAACCAAATAATTCTCTAAAGAAAGCGACTATAATAAGAATCAATCCATATCCAGCTGCATTACCTATTCCATCAAGAAAAGATTTATAAACTCCATTACCAAGAGCAAAAGCTTCCAAACGTCCCATTATAATACAATTCGTAATAATCAAACCAATGAAAATGGAAAGCTGCTTACTGACGTCAAAGGCATACGCCTTTAGGATTTGATCAACCAGAATAACCATAGAGGCGACAACTACCAATTGAACAATAATACGTATACGACTAGGTATTGAATTCCTAAGAAGTGAAATGATCACATTACTAAAGGCCATCACAAATACAACAGCAAGGGACATTACAATAGCAGGTTTGAGCTGAACTGTAATCGCTAATGCTGAACAAATCCCCAAAACCTGAACAGTTATGGGATTGTTATCATCTAGCGGATCCTTTAATATTTTACGGTTAGCCTTAGATAAGAAATGTTCTTTCTCTTCAGAACTAGATAGGAAAAGTAACATTTCACTTTTCTTCTTTTCTTCTTCAGTTTGAGGCTTTGGATTAGTTTCTAAGCTCATAATTATCGTGTTACAACTTTAATTTCTTTACGTTTTTTGAAAAAAGGCAAATAATTCTTCAACCTTTTAGACAGCATCGCTGTGACTCCGTCTCCGGTAATTGTGGCTCCCGAAATAGAATCAACTTGATTATCGTCCTTGTTATTTCCTCCGCCGTAACCTTTCACAACACTTACGCCAACTAAATTACCTTCTTCATCAAATATCTTTTCATCAACAAAGCGTTGTTGAAACCAATCAGTAGTGATTTCAGCTCCAAGTCCTGCTGTTTCTCCTTTATGGTCGAATACTACACCTTTAACAGTATTGGCATCATTTTTTAAGGCAATATAACCCCAAATAGCGTCCCAAAGACCACTTCCTCTTAGTGGAGCAATGTAATATTCTTCTCCTTCGAAGTTTGCCATATATAATGGATAAGTTTGCTCTTCTGCTGGTTTTCCTAATTCTTTAGCCAAATCAACTTCAAAAGCATTGACACCTTCTTTCTCTTCTCCTTGATAATTAAGTGCAAGTTGCTGAGTAATATGTTTATTAAAAAGAGCTTCGGCCTCATCTCTAGAGGTTTGTATACCTATAGTTGACAAGATATTTTGCATCTTTTCTTTACGTACATTTTCTTTTTGCATAGGGCTTAAAGTTGTTGCGGTGAATGATAAAGTTACCGCAACCACAATAACCATAACTATTGCAAAAATAAATGTGTAAGCATTACTATTTCTATCCATTGTTATGCTGTTTTAACTGTTTTGGCTGATAAGCGTTTTTGTCTTCTTTTGATATTGCCTTGAATTACATAGTGATCTATTGTTGGGGCAAAGACGTTTAAAAGTAATATAGATAACATGATACCCTCTGGATAAGCTGGATTCAAAGTTCTGATTAATATGGCAGTTAGACCTATTAGAGCTCCATAAATCCATTTACCCTTCATAGTTTGAGCTGCACTCACCGGGTCAGTTGCCATAAAAACAATTCCGAATGCAAATCCACCTACAATCAAATGGTTATACCATGCAAAATTAGTTAATCCATTCCCTTCAACACCCATAGAAGGCAATGCATTTAGAAGTAAACCCATAGCGGCAGCTCCCAAAACACCACTGAGTATTATTCTCCAGTCTGCAACTTTGGTCAATACCAAGATGAGAGCACCTGCCAAAATACACAATGTAGATGTTTCTGAAATCGAGCCAGGAATAATTCCTGTGAACATTTCAGCTGCGTTGTAAGTGACTTCTTTATTTGCTGCAAGAGATCCCAAAATAGTCTCTCCTGAAATCGAATCTACGTTAGAAGCTTCACTTACCCAGATTTTGTTACCCGACATATAAGTAGGGTAGGCAAAGAAAGCAAAGGCTCTAGCGGTAAGTGCTGGGTTAAGTATATTCATTCCTGTTCCACCAAAAGCTTCCTTACCGATTAAAACAGCAAAAATAACTGATAATGCTACCATCCATAATGGAATATCTACAGGCATGATCATTGGTATCAATAGTCCTGTGACTAAGTACCCCTCATTTACCTCATGACCTCTCATTATTGCGAAAGCAAATTCGAGACCTAAACCTACAGCATAGGAAACAACGATCATAGGCACAATTTTATATGCCCCATGAAGTATTGCTTCCAAAAACGCTGGATTTTCTCCAAGCTGGGTATAATGCTGATAACCTGCATTCCACATGCCAAAAATTAAAGCAGGAATCAAAGCTAACACAACTGTTATCATCGTCCTCTTCAAATCTACTGCATCTCTGATGTGTGCGCCTTTTTTGGTCGTATGATCTGGCACAAACAAGAAAGTATCTAGCGCATTTATTGCTGGACGATACTTTTCAAGCTTATTACCTGGCTCAAAAGGCTCCTTAATTTGATCAATCTTCTGTCTAATCCAATTCATAATTAATAATATAATTTATCCTACTTCAGTTATCATAATATCTAAACCGTTGCGTATAATTTCCTGAGCTTCGATTTTAGATGTATTTGTGTAATCTATCAATGCAAAATCTTCAGGAACTACTTCATAGATTCCTAAATTTTCCATTTTTTCAATATCTCCAGCCATACAAGCTTTTAAAAGTTGCATAGGCATAATATCTAAAGGCATTACCTCTTCCATTTCACCAGTAACAACAAGAGCTCGCTCTTCACCATTTAAATTGGTATTTACATCATATTTTCTATTAGAAAACAACCATGACAAAGATGTTTTTGATGCTGAGTGAATGTCGTTATCTTTAAAAGGCAACCATCCGAACATTCTATATTCATTTCCTTCTGGGATTACAGTTAATGTGTTCGAAAAGAAATTGATGTAACCATCACCTTCAATCTTTTCACCAGTCAACACATTTCCGCTTATGATCCTAGAATTATCCTGGTAGTCATTTTTCAAAATTGAAGCGACTTCAGCTCCTATAATAGTTTTAAAATACTTTCTATTATGTGCTGCAGTTCCTGTTACCACCACAGTTCTTTCAGCATTAAATTTTCCAGTTTTGAATTGCTCACCAATAATAGCCACGTCTTCAGGATTGATTGTCCAAACTTTCTCTCCCCTATTCATCGGTTCAGTTTCATGAATCAAAGTACCCACATTACCTGCGGGATGTGGACCAGAAACAGTCAACAACTCTACGTTTTCAATATCATTTAGGAAACTAGGTGAGGTCTTATCTACTCCTAGATAAACTTTACCCCCCGTAAGCTTAGTGAGAGCATTAATTCCTGTTTGAAAAAAATCAACCTTATCTTTCAAAACGACTTCAAAAGAAGCGGTTAATGGTGCAGTATCATAAGCTGATATATAAATTGCTTTCGGTGTATCCTCTGCGTTGGCAGGAATATTATAAGGACGTTGATTTAAAAAAATACCAAGTCCAGACGAGAATATTCTGTTCTTAACTTCAGATGAATCTGTCTTTAAAGGATCCATTATTCCGAAATCTTTATATTCTATGTTATCATCTGCCTCAATAATAACGTCTAAAATTTTACGTTTAGCCCCTCTTTTAATTTCCTTAAGCGTTCCGCTTACAGGCGATACAATTCTGGTTTTGTCAGAATATTTTGAAAAGAAAACCTCATCTCCGGCCTTTAATTTAGCTCCTTCTTTCACTACCATCTTAGGTACTAAGGAATGAAAATTTGAAGGTCTTAAAGCAACAGTATTTGGTTTCTGAGCTTGCTCTATCGAATTTTCTGCTTCACCTTTGAGATTAAGCTTTAAACCCTTTTTAATTTTAACGTCTGTGGGCATCTGTAAATAAAATTTTATTTTGGTTTGCAAATTTAATAATTTAACTTACATACAATAAGCAAACAAATATTATAGTTCTTCTATTTATAATTAATCTAAATAAAACAATGATTCAAACAAACTTAATGCTTACATCGCTCAAACAAAAAGTTAGCTTACTTATTTTAATAACTTTTATAAGTTCTTCAATTCATAGTCAACAAGTTTTTGAAACACTTCCCCCAGATTTCATCAAAACCATAGAATTTTATGGTTCCAGAAGCGAGTTTAGCGGGACACCTATAATTTCAATGCAAGAATCACTGGAGCTTAAATTTGATGACTTGACTGCTTCAGAAAATGATTATTATTATGAAATTGAACACTTTAATTTTGATTGGACACCGTCAGATTTAGCTAAAAATGAATACCTGGAAGGCTTTGATAACATAAGATTATTTGATTTCAATAATTCTTTCACAACTCTTCAGCCTTACACACATCACGAATTAAGGCTTCCCAATGAAAACACAAGACGATTTAAAGTAAGCGGTAATTATATGCTAAACATTTTTAATGCAGATGAACAGCTTCTTTTTTCAAGAAAATTCATTGTTTATGAAGACCTGGTCAATGTCAATCTTACCATAAGAAGGTCACGGGATCTTAAATTTATCGATACAAAACAAGTCGTCAATTTTGAAATAGGAAGGGATGATTTTATCTTCAGGAATCCAGAAAATACAGTAAAAACAGTTGTTGTTCAAAACAATGACTTCAACACGGCTATCTATGATCTCAAACCTCAGTTTACTCAGGGAAACACTTTGGTCTACAGGTACGATCAAGAGTCCTCATTTTGGGGAGGAAATGAATACTTAAATTTTGATAATAAAGACATCAGACAAGGAACTTTAAGGATAGAGCGCGTGGAGTTAAATGATCTTTATAATTCATATCTGTATCCAAATTTTGTGAGAGATGGTAGAGAATATGTCTTCAATCCAGATATCAATGGTGCGTTCAGAATTAATTCTGTACAAGCAGAAGACACCGATGTTGAATCTGAATATGCAAGAGTTCATTTTTCATTACAGAACTACAAAGATTTAGACGGAGGTGAAATTCATCTTTATGGAAGATTTAATAATTATGTCCTAGACGATACTACCTTAATGACACCAGATAAGAGCAAAAAAAACTTACTTACCAATGATATGTTATTAAAGCAAGGGTTTTATAACTTCAAATACGTTTATCTAGATAAAAACGGGGAATTCGTAGAAGGATTCATAAGTGGAGATCATGATATTACGGAAAACGACTATCAGGTAATTGTTTACTACAGGGATATTGGAGCAAGGTTTGACCGTGTGATAGGAACTGGATTTGGAAACAGTGAAAACATTATCAATTAAGTATCTTTAACAGGTATTAATAAAAGCTTATCAAGATTAATTTTCACAACAATCTATAAGCCTTATATTTACTGCACTAAAATAAATTAAATATAATATTATGGGAAAAGGTTATTTTCAAGTGCCAACCGCTATAAACGAACCAACTAAAACTTATGCACCAGGTTCTCCAGAACGGGAATCTATAGAAAAAATGTATAAGAAAATTTACAACGAAAAAGCAGAAGTTCCTTTATATATAGGTAAAGAAGAAATTAAAACAGGCCATACAAAAAGCATAAGACCTCCTCACGACCATCAACATGAGGTAGGGATATATCATAATGCGGAAGAAAAGCATGTTGATAAAGCCATCGACACTGCATTAGAAGCCAGAAATGAATGGGCTAAATTACCGTGGGAACAAAGAGCTGCTGTCTTCCTTAAAGCAGCAGATCTTATTGCAGGACCTTACAGAGATAAAATGAATGCAACGACTATGATTGGTCAGTCCAAAACCGTATTCCAAGCTGAAATTGATTCGGCTTGTGAAATATGTGATTTCTTAAGGTTCAATGTGGAATACATGACAGAAATTTACAGAGAACAACCAGAATCTGCAGACAATGAATGGAACAGAGTTGAGCACAGACCCCTTGAAGGTTTTGTGTATGCAATTACTCCATTCAATTTCACAGCCATTGCAGGTAATTTACCTTCAAGTGCTGCATTGATGGGTAATGTTGTGGTTTGGAAACCTAGTGATAGCCAGATGTTGTCTGCGCAAGTTATCATGGAAGTATTTAAAGAGGCTGGCCTACCAGATGGTGTTATTAACATGATAGTGGGCGATCCTGCTATGATTACTGACAAAATATTAGCTAGAAAAGAATTTGCTGGCGTACATTTTACAGGAAGTACCAATGTATTTAAAGGGATATGGGCCAAAATTGGTGAAAATATTCACACTTATAATACATATCCTAGAATCGTAGGTGAAACTGGTGGTAAAGACTTTATCATGGCACACAAATCTGCAAATGTAGATGTTGTAGCTACTGCATTGCTAAGAGGCGCCTTTGAATTTCAAGGTCAAAAATGCAGCGCTGCTTCCAGGTCTTATATATCCAGCAGTTTATGGCCAAGTGTAAAAGAAAAGCTGGTAAATGATGTGAAATCCATTAAAATGGGCCCAACTGGGGATTTAAGCAATTTTATGGGTGCAGTGATTCACGAACAATCTTTTGATAAATTATCTGAATACATCGAACGCGCTAAGAAAAGTGATGAAGCTGAAATTATCGTAGGTGGTAATTGCGATAAATCAAAAGGATATTTTGTAGAACCTACTGTTATAGTTACTACTAATCCTAAGTACGAAACCATGGTTGAAGAACTATTTGGACCAGTATTAACTCTTTACGTCTATGATGATGATAAATATGAGGAAACCTTACACCTTGTAGATAATACAAGTCAGTATGGATTGACTGGAGCCATCATTTCTACAGACCGTTATGCCGCTTCTCTTGCCACAGACATTTTACAAAATTCTGCAGGTAATTTCTACATCAATGATAAGTGTACAGGAGCTGTTGTTGGACGTCAGCCATTTGGGGGCGCTAGAAATAGTGGAACCAACGATAAAGCTGGATCTAAGTTGAATCTTTTAAGATGGACCTCTCCAAGGTTGATCAAAGAAACTTTTGTGCCAGCAAAAGATTATAAATATCCACACATGGGATAATTTGATTCCCATTAAAGTAAAAGCCCTTAATTGTAGAAATTAAGGGCTTTTTAATTTACTAACCTCTGTATTTCATGGGAAGATAGACCACTTTTTTAGTATCGAAAAACTCTTCATTGAAAAAAGAGGACAACTCGAAAATCTCTACCGTTCGGTAGGGCTGAAGCTCTTCAGACAAATCACCCCCTTTTAAATACAAAATTCCATTTTTCCTGTCGTGTTTGGATTCTTTTGCAATTTTACCTTTCACCCAATGCACAAAACTCGGCATAACGGCCACTGCTCTACTCACAATAAAATCAAATTCCCCAGATATGTTTTCAACCCTATCGTTAATAGCCGTAACATTTTTTAGATCCAAAGCTTGTACAACTTCTTCCACGACTTTTATTTTTTTACCAATACTATCGACCAAAGTGAATTGCGTCTCTGGAAACAAAATCGCCAAAGGAATTCCAGGAAAACCACCGCCTGTTCCAACGTCAAGGACCTGAGAGCCAGGCAAAAAAGTCTGAACCTTTGCAATACCCAGACTATGCAGTACATGACGAATGTAAATCTCATCTATGTCTTTTCTGGAAACCACATTTATCTTTTGGTTCCAATCTTTATAAACTTCAGCAATGCTTCGAAATTGATTCAATTGAGAATCGCTGAGACCAGGGAAATAATGTTTTATTAATTTCAATTTAGTTGATTTTTTGAATACAAAAATAAGTGTTCTATGATTCATTTATGGCTTGTATCTCAATGATTATGAATCTGATCTAAATATCTAAACTCAATTTATCCTCTATAAACTCTTATAAATCGAGCACAATTGGCAATTGTCCAAAGCTTTGATAGATATAAATTTTTATATTTGTTATTCAATTATTAAAGATGACAAATCCAACGATTAAATTTTCTAGAAAAGATCCGCAAAAATTTTTTAGAACACTAAACAAGAGGGTTAACAATTACTTCAGTGAGAATAACATTAAGAAGACAGGAAACTGGAAACTTCACCTGAAAACTATTTTTATGTTTAGTTTATTCTTAAGCCCTTATTTTTTGATTTTATTTTTAGACATATCCGACTGGTGGAAATTATTATTTACAATTTTAATGGGAATCGGTATGGCCGGTGTAGGTATGAATGTTATGCACGACGGTAATCACGGAACTTACTCCAGAAAAAAATGGGTCAATAAATTTATGGGAAGTTCCATATATATCCTGGCTGGTAATGTTTACAACTGGCAAGTACAACATAATGTTCTACACCATACATATACCAACATCCATGGACATGATGAAGATATTGATGCTGGAGGGATCATCCGTTTTTCTAAACACGCCAAATGGAAGCGCTTCCATAAATTCCAACATATTTACTCCGTTTTTTTATATGGATTATTGACCTTTAACTGGGCGCTAACTTCGGATTTTAAGCAAACTAAACGCTATCTCAAAAGGCAATTATCATATGGGAAAATGCCTAGTCATTTTAAGCAATGGGGACTTTTAGCGGTCACTAAGGCACTTTATCTATCCATCTGGATTGTTATTCCAATTTTAATAGGAATTGTATGGTGGAAAGTATTACTTGGCTTTTTTGTAATGCATTACACAGCAGGACTCATGTTAAGTATTATTTTTCAATTAGCACACATGGTTGAAAACAATGATATGCCAATGCCCAATGAAGTAGGCGAAATGAAAAACACTTGGGCCATTCACCAGTTATTTACAACTACCAATTTTGCAACAAGTAACAAAATAATGAACTGGTTTAGCGGTGGACTTAATCATCAAGTAGAACATCACATTTTCCCTAATATCAGTCATATTCACTATAACAAAATAAGTGAAATTGTGAAGGAGACAGCGAAAGAATTTAATCTACCTTATAACGAATATGCTTCTACTCGGGAAGCGGTAAAATCTCACTTTAGACATCTAAGAACGCTTGGAAACGAGCCGCAATTATCATAAGCTAATTTTTATATGATTCAACTATCTGATAAAATCCAAAAACTAGAGACTTCAGCTACTCTAGCCATGGCCGCAAAGGCAAGAGAACTTAAAGCAAAAGGAAAAGATATCATTGGCTTGAGTTTGGGAGAGCCTGACTTTAATACTCCAGATTTTATCAAAGAATCTGCCATAAAAGCCATCAATGATAATTATAATTCTTACACTCCTGTAGATGGATACGAAGATTTGAAAAAAGCTATTCAAAGAAAATTCAAAAGAGACAACCATTTGTCTTACGATTTGAATCAAATTGTAGTTTCTACAGGTGCAAAACAATCTTTATATAATGTAGCTTCTGTGGTTTTGAACCCAGGAGATGAAGTAATCTTGCCCTGCCCCTATTGGGTTAGTTATAGCGATATCGTAAAGCTGAATGGTGGTATTCCTGTAGAAGTACAGACTGATATTGAGCAAGATTTCAAAATGACCCCAGAACAGCTTAGATCGGCTATCACTCCAAATACTAAAATGCTATGGTACAGTTCTCCCTGTAATCCAAGCGGTTCTGTTTATACAAAAAAAGAACTGAAGGCTATAGCTGAAGTTTTAAAAGACTATCCTGACATTATAGTAGTTAGCGATGAAATTTATGAGCACATCAATTTTGGTGAAGAGCGTTTTTCGATTGCAGAATTGCCAGAAATGTTCGACAGGACAGTCACGGTTAACGGTGTTTCTAAAGCCTTCGCTATGACGGGCTGGAGAATTGGATACATAGGTGCTCCAGAAAAGATTGCCAATGCCTGTAAAAAACTTCAAGGACAAGTAACAAGTGGTGCCAATTGTATTGCTCAAAGAGCAGTTATTACTGCGCTTGATGCTCCCTTAGAGAAGATTCAATACATGATCGATAAATTCAAATCGAGGAGGAAATTAATTTTAGATTTGATTGAAACTATTCCTGGGTTTGAATGTAATGAACCTAAAGGTGCTTTTTATGTGTTCCCAAATGTATCCTCCTTTTTTGGAAAGACCTATGGAGGTAAGAAGATTGAAAACGCAACTGACTTTTCCATGTTTTTATTGGAAGTAGCTAATGTGGCTACTGTTACAGGTGAAGCCTTTGGCAACCCTAATTGCATTCGAATCTCTTATGCAGCGAGTGAAGATGATATTAAAGAAGCTATGAACAGAATAAGTAAAGCTTTGAGTTAAACTAAACATCGTTTTTAACGGTAGGCTTATATTCCCCACCTGGTAGACAACTCTTCTAGGCACATGCATTTCTATATTATTTTCATCCAGTGCCTTTTTTACAGCTTCTAGTTGTTCCCAATAAGTGGGCCAATACAGTGGTGATTCCACCCATGATCTTGCTGTAATTTGGAGTTCAGATTCACCAATATGATCTAACCAAACATCTGGAGCTGGTGTAGATTCAATAGTTGGATTTTGTTCCATAGCTTTTACTAGAATTGGTCTTA